>JBIIUD010000770.1:0-4650 GCA_044340175.1 Verrucomicrobiaceae bacterium | reverse complement strand
CCTTTGAGTAAATCGGAGCAGGCAAGATCCCCTTCAGCTTTTTGAGCTCTCCCTCAAGATACAGAGCCGAATCCAGCAGCGATTGCGTGGCCTTGTTTGCTAATTCAAGCTCCTTCTCCAAATTGATCTTGCGGGTTTCTTCTCCTTTGATGTTAATCTCAGAAGCCTTTAGCCGAGACTCAAAATCGTCCAACTCCAATTTCACCAAGTCTATCCTACCTTGCAGCGCCGATTGGGTCGATTTCCAAGAGGTCTGCTCTTGAGAAATGATACGCTGAACTTCTATCCACTCTCCCAAGTTATCCCTTCCGACCTGTATGGCAGATGAAGCATCTTCGGCAGGCGAACCCGAGTTGGGAGCTGTTTGGGCACAAGCGAAGCCTCCATTGATGAAAGCTCCAAAAAGGACGAATAAGAATAAATGTGAAAGGCTGAGACTCACCATTCTCCATTACTCAACGGCCCATTATACACAAGGAACCAAAGGTGACGAAACCGTAACACACGAGCTCAACACACCCGCTAGCCTTGAGTTTGCAGCGACACATCACCATTTCTTACTCAAGCTGATCGCGTAAACTGTGCCTTCTCGAAGGTACTCTAAAGGACCAACAGATTGACCCTGATAACGGAAATCTCGACGCCGCTCAGTGTTCAGAAAATTGCCCACCCGGAGCGCGAGAACCCAGTCATCGTAGATCTCCTTCGAAATGTTGAAATCCAACCTTGTGTAGCTTTCCTGAAACACGTCCGGCACGGCCTGGCTCGATGACCTCCCTCCCACTTGATAAAGGAGATCCCCAGTGATGTTTAAATACACCCCCATAGTAAGCCCGTGATCTTCGTTGCTATAACTTGCATTGAAATTCATCGTGTAATCCGGCTGGCCTTGAAGCGAACGAATTCCATCCAATCCCACATCCGTCCGGCTTGCCCGGGACCGATCACTCAGGATCACCTGCGAGATCATTTTCGCATAGTTGAATCCCAACGAGATATCCTCAAATAGCGGCCCAAATTCTGTCAGCTTTTTGTTCAATTCAATCTCAAAGCCATAAATGCTGGCTTCCTGCTCATTGCCCACGGTCAAAAACCGCCCTAAATTTCGGGTCTCGATCGGATTTTGGATCAACTTCGAAAAGACCGAGAGAATCACAAAATCATCCGGGTTCGGAAACCATTCCGCTCTGATGTCATAATTGGTAATCTCAGACGTCTGCAAGCTGACGTTACCAATGTAAAACGCTCCCGTCACAGGGTCACGTGCCAGCACCGGCGCGATTTCTTTGAAGGTTGGACGTGCCAAAGTTTGCGAGATGGAACTGCGCAGCGTCACTTCATCGTTGATCTTCCAACTCACACCTGCCGCGGGCAGAAGATCCGTCGAATTCAATCGCGGACGCTGTGCCAATTCGGGCGAAATCGGCTCTCCTGTGATCGGATTGACCAGCAAGGCTCCGGACGCACTGGTGTCGAGCGAACTGAAGTCCCCACCCACTGCTAGCTTGATATCCGTCGTCTCAACGCGGGCACCGAACATGATTTCAACATCCTCTGTCATGTTGAAAGTCGCCATGGCGTAAACCGCACCAATGTTTTGGTCGCCTGTATAAGTCTCCTCTGGTAAAGGCAACGAGGTACGACTCAAAACGTTGACATCCGTCAGGGCCGTCGCCCCATCAGGGTAAGGCGTCACGTCTCTTCCCGACACTTGATCAGCCGCGCTCAGAAACCTGCGGTTGTTGGCACTAGGCAGAGCTCCAGGAGCTGCCTGTGTAAAACCAGCCAAATCAAGGGTTCGATATTCAAAGTTGTCCGATCGATAATCCCGCGTCGAGTGATCCAATGCCCCTCCAAACTTGATCTTCGAGCGCTGCTTCCCATCCGAACTCGACCCAATCGGCACCTCAATGTTCATGTTGAGATTGTAATTCGAATCATCCAACCGACGCCATGTCCGCTGAAATGGCGGATTGTCAGTGATCGTGTTCGGCAAGGTACCAAAGTTACCTGATGGCACATCGTACGTGTATTCGCCAAACCGGATGTCAGGCTCGTCTTGCGACGAGGTCGAGTAAGCAGCGGCCCAATCGATTTTGATGTCCTTGTCGTCAGATAGAATGTGCTCCCCCAGTAACTGGTAGGTACTCAAACGCCGTTCGGTGTAAATGTTGTTTTCAACAATGGCCAAATCTTGTCGCGCCGCTGGATCAAAACCCACCGCAGGTTCTGATCCCACGCCCAAGTTGCGGTAGTCTGAGATTCCAAAGGTCGCCTCATCATCTGCCGCCAAGTTCGTGAAGTAAACAAATCCCAACTTATCCTGTTCGGGTCCTTCCCAACCTATGCTCAACAGCGCGCCAGCTAGAAGCTTCTGCTCACCCTCCTGAAACTGTGTCACCCGCTCCATTTGACTTCGACCTTCAGCCAGGTTGATCGACGCCGCCCCCCGATGCCCTTGATCAAGCTCATACCGCTTGGAATAGGACAGGGCTCCGATCACTCCCAAACGCCCTCCAAAGAAGTCCTCAAAAACTGAACCCCCTGACAAGGAAGCCGCAAAATCAAGCGGTGCCACTTCCGTGATCGAGCCCATCGATTGCGACTGCAGCAGTCTCGACGACAGATCCCGGTTATTGGCGATTTGATCACGTTGTGCAGCAGTCACATCCGCGGGTAGCGGGTTGGCTGGCAGACTCGATCCTGTGGTTGCTTTCAACAAACCAGGAAGGCGCCGATCCTCAGATGTGCCGAGCATTCCCGTCCCCCCTGAACCAGATGTCAAAAACTGATCATTCCCTGAGGTTTGTGTGTTGTACCCTGACTCCAGGAAGAATTTCACAAAAGGCTTATCCGGAATACTCTTGGTGACGACATTCAAAAAGCCGCCCGTCGCTTCGCCCGGCATGTCCGGAGTGAACGTTTTCGAGCTTACCACCCGCTCAACCAGCGTTGAGGGAAAAATGTCGATGTTCACCGCTCGCTTGTCGGGGTCGGAGCTCGGTATCCGCGCATTGTTCAGGACCACCACATTGTAGCGATCGCTCAATCCGCGAATGACGACATATCGGCTGTCCACCACCGAGGTCCCGGCAAGGCGCGTGACGGCACCGCCAATGTCACCACCTCCGCCGAGCTTCGCCAAAAAGTCTCCTCCCAGCGCCGTGCTAAAACTTTGCATATCGGCGGCCAAACTCGTCGGTGACATGGACGACGCGTTTTCAATGATTTCCTCCATCGAAACAACAAAATCATCCAACTCGACTACCTCCGCCGTCAATTCAATATCGGTCTCCGTCACGGTTCTTGCGTTCACCACAACGTTCGAAACGCGCTCCCTTGTGTATCCGGATCTTCCAACAACAAGATTGTAAACCCCGGGGGGCAAAGCGTCGATGAAAAAGGTCCCATCGTCTCCGGTAACGACCTTTTCGGGGCGCCCTTCAATCGCGACCTCGACTCCAGGGATGGCACTGAAAAATTCTTTATCCTGCAGCCGGCCTCGAAGCCCGCCCAATCCGCTCTCCTGGGCGCTCACATTCAGCGCATTCCCGAGAATGACCAGCAGCAGAACACGGAGCGATACACCCATCATGGCCAACTGCGCCGAAACGCCTTGCAGATATTTGAAATTAACAAGAATAGACATCAGTTTGCACCACCCACGCGGGCCTCCAGTTCAGCAAGAGCGCTCGCCTTGAGGTCTGCCATATCGCCCGTCCAACTGCCGATTTCCAGCGCAATTTTACAACTCATTTGAAACCGAAGGTCACGATTGGGATTGTTCTCTAATTGGTCCAAAAGCTTAACCCAACTTTGCCAAGCTTGCGCCCATTCTCTTTGCCTCACATGAGTCTGGCCGATCCGCATGAAACCCTCCGGTTGCAATGCCGGCTCCAACTTCAATAAACTCTGTTCACTCGCTCTCAAAAACTGCTTTTGACGATCCTTATCTCCCCGCATCTCCGCGATTTTCGCCATCTCCAACAGATAACTCGGTTTCTCCTCATCCAAATTCGAGATCGCCAAAAACTGCGTCGCTTTCTCAAACCAATCCTCCGTCATCGCCCCCTGCTCCTCACACCGCCCTGCTTCAGCCAAAACCGATACCAAGACCGGGGCGGGATTAGCCGCAGATTCAAGCGCGCATTTCACTGCCTGACTCGCTACCGTTGAAAAAGGGATGTTTCCCTTTTGACAGACACCTCCGCGCAGCACTTCGACCAATCGCAATGCATAGGCCATCAAATCCAGCGAAGCCTGCGTCGGTGGCGGGGCCAGCAATGCGTTCAAATCCTTATCTTCCATCTTGGTATCCAGTCCCTCTCCAATTCTTCGGATCCACAATCCCTTCAAGTCGGATTGACTTTCGAAATCGTCACTTGGAACCTTCTCAAGATACTGTTGAGCTTTGTCAGAACTGGCGATCAACGCACCCTCGTACAAAAGCAACCATGCAGCACGACCCTCGCGCTGGGAACTGATCGGTGCTAGGCGTTCCGCTTCTGTTTGTGCCCTTGACCATGCTTGTAAATCCTTCTTCCGCGCAGCCATCAAGGCAAGCTTCGCCCATGCTGTGCACGACTGTTTGATGGAGGGCTCCTCCTTTAGCCAGCCACCGGCGGCGTTCATGTCACCTGCCTCAATCAT
>JBIIUD010000303.1:0-4663 GCA_044340175.1 Verrucomicrobiaceae bacterium | reverse complement strand
ATTTCCTGATGGGTGTGTTTGCTTTGGTTGTTGGGCGGCGGCTGCCCGAGACGATGGTCGAGGCGGTTCATTATGTGGCGTCGGTGGAGCACATCCGGCTCTTCACCCAGGGGCTGATCGACACGCGGCCACTGGTTTATTATGCTTCTCTGACGCTGCTCTTCCTGACGCTGACCCATCAGGTGGTGGAGTTCCGTCGCTGGCGTCCGTGAGGCTGCTGCTTTTTTATTTCCCGAATCGAATTTCATGTCGACCCCCAAACCATCTTCAGAGACGCCTAGCGAACCGGTGACTTCCCCCACCCGGGAAGTGAGGCAGATGCCGGGTCGTTTCGGGATCGCTTTGAATGTGGCGGTGCAGGTGCTGCTGACGGTCGTGCTGTTTTTGGGAGCGAACATCCTGAGTTTTCAGTACTACAAGCGGTGGGATCTGACGCCTGCGGGCAGCCACACGCTGAGCAGTGTGACGCTGAACAATCTGCGCAAGCTGTCCAAGGAGGTGGAGGTGACGTTGGTCTTTCCCCGAAATTCACCCATGCATGAGCCGGTGCGCGCGCTGCTGGAGGAGTACAAGCGGCATGGCAAGAAGCTGATTGCTTTGGAGGAGATTGATCCCGTGCGGGATGTGGATCGTGCTGAGCAACTGAAGGTGCAGACCGGACTGACGTTGACCCAAAATGGCATTCTGGTGCGCACCAACAAGCGGCAGCGCTACATTCTTGAGGAGGAGTTGCAGATCCGGGACGCTTCCAAAGAAAACAATCCCGTGGTGGGATTTCGCGGGGAAGATGCGGTGACTTCCGTTTTGATCGGGCTGTTGGAGGGGGCCAAAAAGCGGATTTATCTGGTGGTAGGGAAGGGGGCGCGCTCGAAAGAAGCTTTAGAGGGGGCGGGACAGGCGTTTGCGGATTTGGCACGGCAGCAGAACTTTGATCTCCAGGTGCTGAATCTGGCCGGGGTCGAGCGCATTCCTGAAGATGCGGCGGGGCTATTGATGGTGGGCCTGCGCTACGATTTGGCGGATCGTGAGTTGGCCATTCTGCGGGAGTATTGGCGTGGTGAACGAGCGGGGTTGCTGTTCCTGCTGGACCCAAATGCGACGACACCTCGGCTGCATGCTTTTCTGGCGGAGAATGGGATCAAACCCCGGGCGGACCGAGTGCTGGTGGCGCAAAGCACGAGTGCCGGGATGCGCAAAGAGTTCGCGGTGGAAGCGGGCTTTTCAGCGTCTTCGATGGTGACGCAACCTTTGTCAGGCACGCTGACGGTGCTGCCAGGTCAAACGCAGTCGCTGGAATTGCCCGCCGAGGATGATCAAACGATGATGGAACAGGGCCTGCAAGTGATCCCGCTGATCCGTGCGGCGGATCGGTTCTGGGGGGAGCGGGACTTTCTGGACGCGCTGCCGGTGGCGGAGGTGGAAAATGGCGACACCCTGACGCCGGTGGATGTGGCGGCATCGGTGGAGCGGGGGGTGGCTTCAGACGAACGGCTGCGCGTGGTGAGCAGTCGCTTGGTGGCGGTGGGAAATGCGGAACTGCTCAACCCAGAGACCATGCTGGCGGAATGCTTGGATTTTGTTTCAGCTTCCCTGAACTGGGTCGTCAATCGCGAGCGATCAATCGGGATCACGGCGAAGCCCAAGAACGCCTACCGGATTCAACTGAACGAGCGCCAGAATCAGATGCTGTTTGTACTGACGGCGTTTTTGATGCCAGCTCTGGCTTTGATGCTGGGTTGGATGGTTTGGTTGACGCGGCGGTCGGCCTAACTTTTATCTGCTGACTGAGATTGAGCCTGAAAACGTCCGACCATGAATCCTAAAACGACAATCTTTCTGCTTCTGCTGGTGATAGCGCTGGGGGCGGGAATGGTGGGGTTGGAGCGCTGGCTGCCGACCACGCGAGAGCGTCTGGAGTCGGACGAGCAGTTGCTGGCTTTTGAAGAGGCAAAGATGGATCACATCGAGGTGAGTCTGGCGGAAGGAAAAAGTTTTGTGCTGATCAAGCAGGGGCAGCTCTGGAGGGTGACGCAACCTTTTGATGATGTGGCGGATCCTGAGCGGGTGGCGAGACTGATGAAGGAACTGAAGGAGATGCGCTTGATTGAGCGGGTCAAACGAGCTGAGTTTGATGACAAAGCGTGGCAGGCGACGGGTCTGGACGCGCCGGTGGCCAAATTGCGGTTGATGGCGGGAGCGGAGAAGCTGGCGTCCTTTTGGCTGGGGCAACCGGGCACAATGGAGAAGACGAGCTATGCCTCAATGGATGCGGCGGAAGAAGGTGGGGAGCGTCCGGCGTTTTTGCTGCGTAGCGAGCTGAACGCGCTGCTGCGGGAGGCCCCGCTGTTGTGGAGAGACATGAAGCTGCTCAGGCTGCCAGCGGAAGCGGTCACTCGGATGCGTCTCAGTACGGCGGATGGACAGATTGAGGTGACGCGGGAGCCCGGTGAGGGATCTGGATGGCAATTGGTGAAGCCGTTGCAGACACGCGGTAGTAAGGAGCGCATCGAGGAGCGTTTGGCGGTGCTGCTGAACCTGGATATTTTGAGTGCGGAATTGCCCTCGGTGGCCGGTGTGCCAGGGGCCACTCCCACAGGAGGGGCGGCGCTGCCGGATCAAATGAAGGTGTCCGTTGAGGCGGCTGGCACGACGTATGAGCTGACTCTGATGCGGCCGGAGGCGCCGGGCGCAGCGCAAGTGACGGCGTTGGCGGCGCATCGGCGGCCGCAGTTCAAGGTCTCTGCAGAGCAGGCTGAAGTCCTCTGGTGCCAGCCCAATGAATTGCGGGATGAGCATCTTGCCCGCGTGGATGCGGAATCGGTCACTGAGTTGTTCCTGCGCAGTTCCGCCTTTCCCCAAGTGGATTTGAAACAGGAGAACAACTCCTGGCTGTTGAAAAGAAACGGGCGCTGGGAGCCTGCCAATGGGGACCGGGTAACGCGCTTTTTTGACGCTTTGAATCAGACCAAGGTGCGGGAATTCACTTCTGATTCCGCGGCGGAACTGGCTCCCTATGGGCTAGATGCTCCGTTCCTGACTCTGGGCTGGCTGGAGAAGGGTGCCGCGACTCAAACCGAGCTGCTGTTTGGTCAAAGTGCGGACCAGACGGGTTTTTATGTGAAGAATGGAAAGGAGCCCTTCATCTACCGCATCAGCGCCGATGTTTTGCCGCAGTTCCCCCCGGATGCTCTGAAATGGAAGGGGCGTGGTGTCTTGCGGTTCAGTTTGTTTGATCTGCGCAAGATCACCCTGGCCATTGGGGCGGCTCCGGCGGTCGAGCTGAGCTACAACCCTGTTTCCGCGGAATGGACGGGGAAAGCGGGAGAGCAGGAGGTGACAGCAATGATCGACCGGGTGAAGGCGGATGCGTTTACGGGCACTTTGGGCAGGCTGCGGGCCGACGATTGGAGCAGTTCACTGGGAGTGGCTTTGAAGGCATTGGAGAAACCAACGGTGCGCATTCAGGTGGAACTGCAATCTGCCGGCGTGTCAGATGCGCCGATGCGTCGGCACGATTTGAAATTCGCCCCCACTCAGGAAGGCCAAGATACGGCGATTTACTATGGACGTCTCGATGAGCAACCGGATGTGTTTTACATCTCGCGGGAGTCACTGCGCGGGCTGTTGAAGCCCGTTTTCAAAGACGGCGCAGTTCGGCGTTAAGAACACGCAGTCGTTGGAGGGGATCCGTGCTGGCGAGCAAGGTCTTCAAGGCCTTAGGTTCACGCACGAAGTGGTAGGCCAGGATGTCGCAAACACGATCGGGACAGGACATGGCGGAGAGGGTGCTCTTGAGTTTCTGCATGGCATCAGAGCAAGTCGGCGTGGGTATCGGTAACAGGCTGAGCGCCTCATGGATCAGAGCCTCGGCGGCATCTGCTGGCGGACGGGCGACTTCAATGGGCTCGACCTTGGCAATTTGAAAGGGTTGGTCCTGCTCCTCTGGGGCGTCCCAGCCAGTGATGTTGATGCGGCGGACCCCATAGAGCATGACATGGGAGGTGCCATCGGGCTGCCGCACACAAGCACGGATCAATCCCGCTGTACTCCAGGGCAAAACTGAGGTGTCCGTTTCGTTGGTTCGTGTGCCGATGCAGAACATGCGGTTTCCGTCGAGTGCATGCCTCAACATGGCACGGTAGCGTTCTTCAAAAATGAACAAGGGTAAGAAGCAGCCTGGGAAAAGGTAGCAATCAGAAAGCACCATCACCGGCATCGAGTCGGGCAGCGGAATAGAGTCCTGCGGAGGGATGGGTTCCATGAATTACGAAGAGTCAGAAAGCTGAGGGTTTACCGCAGCATGTGATCAATACGTGTCGAATCTTACTTGGGTTGAACGTTGTTGATGCTATGCATCTCACACATGCGACTACTTGCGATCGGTGACATTCACGGCTGCCTCACAGCGTTCAACACGCTTTTGGATGAGGTGTGTCCAGGCAAGGACGACGTCCTGGTCACGTTGGGAGATTACGTTGATAGGGGGCCTGATTCTAGGGGAGTGATTGAGCGATTGCTGATGCTGAAGGCAGAGACGACCCTGGTGACGCTGCTGGGCAATCATGACGCGCTGTTCAGGGATGTCCTGGAGGGCGAGTCTGAGCATTTCCAAGGCTGGCTTTCGGTCGGTGGCATCAACACGCTGGACAGTTACGTTGGCAAA
>JBIIUD010000302.1:0-4669 GCA_044340175.1 Verrucomicrobiaceae bacterium | reverse complement strand
TCTGCTTTTCCAGCAGGTGCCGAAAACGCTGGTGACGTTGAGAGAGCGGCTAGTCGCGGAACTTCAAGGCGCGCCGGGGGTCGATGTGGGCTATATCCAGGAACGCAATCGGGAAGAACCCTGGCGTGAAGTGGCCTTCTTGATGCGCGCCAAATTGGTGTTGTCCGCTGAACATCCTGATTTGGTGGCGGGGTATCCTCATCCGGAGGCCTTGTTAGCAGATGTGGAGCTTTTGGCTGCGTCTTTGGAGGAAGTGGGGAGTCAGGCACTGGTGAATCAGTGGATCGTGCCGCTGCGGAGGCAGATTCATGCGTTTGGCTTTCACTCGGCGATCTTGGACATTCGCCAAAACTCGGCCTTCCATGAGAAAGCTTTGGCGCAACTGCTGGCGATGGCGGGTGTGCCGGACGGCGCGAGTTTCCCACAATGGCCCCTGGAAAAACGGCGCGTTCTTCTCGAGGCCGAACTGCTTTCTCCCCGACCCTTCCTGGCACCCGGCCTTTCGGCGGGACCGGAGGCGGACACCGTTCTAGCCTGCTATCGCGTCCTGGTGGAGCATCGGGCTCGGCATGGCTTGGCCGGCCTGGGGGCCTTGATCGTTTCCATGACGCGGAGTGTCGAGGACCTGCTCACCGTTTATCTTTTGGCCCGGGAGGCCGGACTGGCCGAATGGAAAGACGGCGGTCTGTGCTGCGCGCTGCCGGTCACGCCGTTGTTTGAAACCATGGGCGACCTCGAAGCGGGACCTGGCATCACAGAAGCCTTTTTGCAGCATCCCGTGACTCAGCGCAGCATGGCCGGCAAGTCCGAGCCGACCTTTCAGATGATGGTCGGCTACTCCGACTCGAACAAGGACTGCGGCATCCTGGCCAGCCAGTGGGCGATTCATCGGGCGCAAAAGGAACTGAGTGAGACGACGGCTAAACTGGGGGTCAAAGCGGTGTTCTTCCATGGTCGCGGTGGCACCGTGGGGCGCGGTGCGGGACCCACGAACTGGTTCATGGAGGCCATGCCTCAGGGTGCACTCAGCGGTTATTTGCGCATGACCGAGCAGGGAGAGACCATCGCGCAAAAGTATGCGCACATGAATTCGGCCGTTTACAACGTCGAAGTGCAGATGGCGTCCGCCGCATCGACGACCGCCCGCCACCGCACTGGGCGGCCGCAAGACGAACTCATGGCACCGGTGGTGGGAAAGCTGGCGGCCTGGAGCACGGAAAAGTATCGGGAACTGCTGCACGCGGACGGCTTCATGACCTTCTTCCGGCAGGCCACGCCGATTGATGCGCTGGAAAACTCTCGCATCGGTTCGCGTCCGGCGCGGCGCACGGGTCAGGCTTCGCTTGAAGATCTCCGGGCCATCCCCTGGGTGTTCTCTTGGACGCAGAGTCGGTTTTACCTGCCGGGCTGGTATGGAGCAGGCACAGGCCTGAAGCGATTGATGACGGAAGATCCGGAGGGTTGGTCGCTCGTGGCCGCGCACATGAAGAAAGACCCCTTCCTGCGCTATGTCATGACCAACATCGAAAGCTCCCTGGTCAGCGTGAATACGGACTGGATTCGCGAGTATTCGAGCCTGGTGCCAGAGACCGAAGTGCGGGAGCGCTTCCTGGCCTTGGTCCTTGATGAGTTGGCGCTCACGCAGGAAATGCTGATCCATCTCTTCAAGCGACCGTTTGCAGAACGTCGCCCGCGTCTTGCCTTCACGTTGGGGCTGCGGGAGCAACCTCTGCATGTGCTGCACCGTCAGCAGATCGAACTGCTCAAAGTCTGGCGGGTCAAGGTGGCTGAAGGCGATGTGGCAGGCGCGGAAAGCATGATCCCGGATTTGCTGGTCTCGATCAACGCGCTCGCCTCCGGCCTGCGCACGACGGGGTAAGGGTACGGCTTGGTTGAGAGTGGCGGCCCCCATGGACTGCGTGCAGCCTGCTGCCGGGGGTGGTAACCTTTCGCTCATCCACCCTGTCCTTGCTCGGAACCGTTCGGGCAAGCTGGAAGCTTGCCCTACTTTGGGTCTCAGCCGCCGATGCGGTAGAGTTTGTGCTGGGTGCGGATGAACAGACTGTCTTGGGCGATGCCGATGCTGGCGCGCACGGACTGGTCGTTGCCGGAGGGTTTGGAGCCGTCGCCCAGGTCGGTGGTGTGAAGGAGTTCGAAGCTCTCGCCACCCGCTTTGACGACGAAGACTTCGCCCCAAAAGTTCATGCAGTAGATTTTGCCATCGGCGGCGGTGGGGGAAGCTTCCAGCTTGGCTCGGGAGGGCAGTTCACCACGCCAGACGACCTTGCCAGTGGCCGGTTCAATGCGGCTGATGGCCTTGCGATCGCTGTCGAGCACATAGAAACTGCCTTCATAAAAGAGTGGGGTGGAGACGTCGCTTGAGACTTCTTTGGAGTCGGAGGTCCAGAGTGGTTCGGTCAGGCCCTGGCTGCCGAGCTTGAAGCCAAAGACAGGGTTCTTTTTCGGCGCGCAGGCGAGGGCGATGCCATTCCCCGCAACCACGGAAGGCACCAGACGCCAGTGGCCAATTTTTTCGGTGTTCCAGGAAGGGGAGCGCCAGAGTTCTTTGCCCGTTTCGGCGTCGTGACCGGTGATGCAGTCGCCGCCGACGATGAGCAGGGTGCGCTTGCCTTCATGCGTGGTGATGACCGGAGATGAGAAAGCCTCGAGGCTTTCGGAGACGGCATCCGAGGGACGGGTGACCTTCCACAGGTCCTTGCCAGTGGCGGGATCAATAGCGAGGATGTAGGAGGCCATGTCTTTGCCGGGAGTGCCTTTGGGGAAACCTTGAAACTCAAAGGTCTCATTGCGCTGAAGCACCTGGAGATAAAGCTTGCCACCGTCCAGAAGCGGGCTGGAACCATAAGTCCATTGGGTACCAAAAGCGCCATGGGTCTGGGTGAGGTCGCGCTTCCAGAGTTCGTCGCCGGTGTGGGAGTAGGCGGCGAGTTGGGCATTGGCAAACAGGAAGACCACACGCTCGGCATCGGCCGTGGGGGAGGGGTTGGCCATGTTGCTGCGGTCATCCCAACGGACACCGTCAGAGATGGCTTTGCGCCAGAGTTCTTTGCCGGTGGTGGCGTCGTAGCAGAGGCCGACGAGTTTTTGTTCGGACTCGACGGGCGCGGTGAGGAAGACCTTGTCACCGACGATGACGGGGCAGGAGGCGGACATGCCGGGGACATCGACGGCCCATTTCACGCCCTCGGTCTTGGAGAATTTCACGGGCAGGTTCTTGCCAGTGGTGGAACCGTCTTGATTGGGGCCGCGCCAGTTGGTCCAATCGGCAGCTTGTGAAGGGAGCGTGGCAGCGAAGGCGAGCGCGAGGAGGCGAGCGGTGAGGGGGGCATTCATATGGCAGAGCGGGTCTGGAAGTAAATGAGTAGGGAAGGCAAAACGGCGCTTGATGTCGAGTTATTTCGCGCCGGATTGCGACGTAGGGTGGCTGTCATGATTGAGTTGCGCAAGCGGTGAGGGTGCTCTTTTGTGGTGCTCGCGTGTGGACGCGTCCGGTGAGCTTGCGGCTCTGCGGGGTTATCTGACTGTTATGCTGCGCAATGCTTCACTGTTTTTAGGACTGCGATACCTCCGCCCGAGGCGGTCGTTTGTGTCCATCATCACCTTGATCTCGATCTGCGGGGTGATGCTGGGGGTGGCGGTGATGGTGATTGTGATGTCGATCTTCAAAGGCTGGCAGGTAGAATTTCGGCAAATGCTGCTGGGCTTTGAGCCGCATGTGATGGTGAGTCAGGAGCCGCCATATGAAAGCGCGGAGGTCAGTGATTGGAGGACCGTGCAGGCTTTGGCAGAGAAGCAACCCGGAGTGGTGTCGGCAATGCCGGTGGCGCTCGGAATTGTGGTTTTGGATGCCGGCGATGAACTGGAGGCGATGGAAGTCATGGGCTTCAGGCCAGAGGCGGCTGAAGGCCTGATGGGTCGCCTGCAAAAGCACCTCAAGGAAGGGGAGTTCAATCTGAATGAAGACACTATCCTGCTAACCGACAAGATGGCGGCCAAGCTGGGAGTGAAGTTGGGAGATGTGCTCACGGTCAACTCGGCCCGGAACATCCAGCACATGGTTAACTCTCTTGAGAAACTGGAAGATGAAAAGGACGAAGCTGTGCGGGATGCCGCTTATGAAGAGGCGTACATCATTGGTTCTGATGTCACCGTAGCTGGTATTTTGCGCGGGGATACGGCCGGGGATCGCGGCTATCTGCCCCTGCATTTGGCTCAAGAGTTGTTCGGTTTGGAGGACCGAGTGACGGGGATTAACCTGGAGCTCACCAATCCCGAAGCGGCTCCGGAGGTGGCGATGGCGCTGGAGATGTCCGAAGAACTGCCGGGTGACTGGTATGCTGGAACGTGGCAGGATGGCGCGGCTCAAATGCTGCAAAGTGTGGAGAATCAACAGTCACTGCTCTACTTTCTGCTCCTTTTCATTATCCTGGTGGCTGCCATTTGCGTGATGAATACCACCATCACAGTGACCGTGCAAAAACGGCGTGAGATCGGCATACTGACGGCTTTGGGAACACGGCGTGGGCAAGTGGTGGGAATCTTTTTGACGCAGGCGCTGGTGGTGGCCGTGCTTGGAGTCGGACTGGGAGTAGCTCTGGGGGCGGTGGTGTTGGCTTATCGGAATGACGCGCGGACGTGGATTGCTGAA
>JBIIUD010000699.1:0-2686 GCA_044340175.1 Verrucomicrobiaceae bacterium | reverse complement strand
ACGAGCCCTCCACCCGCACCCTGTCCTCCTTCGAAGTCGCCGCCTCCCGCCTCTCGGCCGATGTCACCCGCTTTGATGTGGATGCCTCCAGCGTCGTCAAAGGCGAATCCGTCGTCGATACCATCGACACCCTCGAAGCCATGCGCCTCGACTACATCGTCGTCCGCCACAAACAGTCGGGCCTGCCCGCGCTCATCGCTCAAAACACCCGCGCCTCCGTCATCAATGCTGGCGACGGCTGGCACGCCCACCCCACTCAGGCTCTGCTCGACGCTTTCACCCTGCGTGAAGTCACCCACAACGAACTGCCCGGAAAACGCGTGCTCATTGTAGGTGACATCCAGCACTCCCGCGTCGCCCGCTCCACCAGTCTGCTGCTGCGTCGGCTCGGCATGGAGGTCGGTTACCTGGCCCCGGGCACTCTGATGCCACGCGAAACCCCACCCGAAATTGTCTGCTTCGACAATTGGTCTGACGCGCTCGATTGGCACCCCCACACCGTTTATCTCCTGCGCGTTCAAATGGAGCGTCAAGCCGACTCCCTCTTCCCTTCTGTCGGCGAATACCACCGCCTCTTTGGTCTGACCGATGCCCGACTACAGATCCTCCGCGACCGCAAAACCTGGCTCATGCATCCCGGCCCGGTCAATCGCGGCGTCGAAATCACCGACGCTGGCATGAACTACGAGCGCAGTCTCATCAATCAACAGGTGGAAAACGGCATCGCCGTGCGCATGTCGGTTCTTTATACGCTCCGCCCTGATCCTGCATGATGGTTCGCCCTTTCTGCCAACGTATCTTTTAACACCATGCCAACCGCCCGCACTGCCGCCGAAGTCCACGAAAAGACTCCCACCGTCATCTTTCCCTCCTCCTCTGCCGCCGCTCAAGCACTCGCCCAGGAGGTGAAAGCCCTCATGGTGGTGAACCAGCGCGCCAACCGCCCCACCGTCCTCGGTCTCGCCACTGGCTCCACCCCCGTCCCCTTTTACCGTGAACTGATCCGCCTGCACCGCGAAGAAAAGGTCAGCTTCAAGAACGTCATCACGTTTAACCTGGACGAATACTACGGCCTACCTGCCGATCACCCAGAGAGCTACGCCCGTTTCATGCGTGAGCAGCTCTTTGATCACATCGACATCCCCACCGAAAACATCAATATCCCCAGCGGCACCATTGCCTCCGATCAAGTCTTCGCCCATTGCAAAGCCTACGAAGACAAAATCCAGGCCGTCGGAGGCATCGACTTGCAGATCCTCGGCATCGGCCGCACCGGTCACATCGGCTTCAACGAACCCGGCTCCTCGCGCGACTCCCTCACCCGCCGCATCACTCTGGACCGCGTCACTCGCCAGGACGCGGCGTCCGACTTTCGCGGAGAAGAAAACGTCCCCCACTTCGCCATCACCATGGGCGTCGGCACCATCCTGCGCGCCCGTCAGCTCGTTCTCATGGCCTGGGGAGAAAACAAAGCCGCCATCACTGCCCGCGCCATCGAGGGACCCGTTTCCGAAGCCGTCTCCGCCTCCTTCCTGCAGGACCACCCGGATGCCCGCTTCTTCATCGATGTTGGGGCCTCACGCGAACTCACCCGCATCAAGCTGCCCTGGCTCGTCGGCCCCACGTCCTGGACCCCAGCAGAAACCCGCCGCGCCGTCTGCTGGCAGGCTCTCAAAACCGGGCGCCCGGTGCTGAAACTGATCGATGAAGATTACAACGAGCACGGCCTTTCCGACCTCCTCTCCGAGCAGGGTCCCGGCTACCAGCTCAACATCCGCATCTTCAACCGCCTCCAACACACCATCACCGGCTGGCCAGGCGGCAAACCCGATGCCGATGACACCTACCGACCCGAGCGGGCCAAGCCCTTCCCAAAACGCTGCCTCGTCCTCAGCCCCGAGCCCCAAGACGCCATCGTCGGCATGGGGGGCACGCTGGATCGCCTCATCGAACAGGGCCATGACGTACGCATCATCGCCCTGACCTCCGGCAGCCTGCGCGTGCCAGATTCCGAAGCTGACAAATTCGCCTCTACCCTGGCCGAACTCGGCAGCGCCGTGATGACCCCCGCCGAATGGAAAGAACAAACCGAGTACGCCCACCGCATCCTGCACATCCTCGAGGAAAAAGGCGAGTTTGGCGAGGATCCCCCCGCCCTTCGTCAGTTGAAGAGTCTCATTCTGCGTGGCGAGCTTCGGGACGCCGCACAGTCGCTTGGGCTTGGCAGTGATCGCGTGCATTTCCTTGACCTGCCCTTCTACGAGAAAGGCCGTTACCGCCGTTTCCAAAGCACCGCCGACGATCTTGCCGCGCTGGCGAATCTCCTCACTCAGCACAAGCCTCATCAAATCTACTGCACTGGCGACGCCGCTGATCCTTCCTCCGTCTCCGGCATCACCTTCAAACTGCTCGAGACCGCACTTCGTCAGAGTGAAAGCGAAGACTGGGCCGCCACCTGCTCTTTGTGGAGCTACCGTGGGCGGGAAAAACCCCTCGAACCGCATGAGATCGACATGGCCGTCCCGCTCAGCCCTCTCCAGCTCGAACGCAAAGTCCGCAGCCTCGCCCGCTACGGCTCTCTTTCTTCCCTGGAGCGTGGCATCGCCGACCAGAACCGCGCCCACGCCAAAGACTACGACGCCCTCGGCCTCGCCGAATACGAAGCCATCGAGGCATTCCAACGCCG
>JBIIUD010000300.1:0-4688 GCA_044340175.1 Verrucomicrobiaceae bacterium | reverse complement strand
TCTCGGTTCAGGGTTCTCGGTTCTCTGTTGGGGCGGCCTTTGGCCGGGAACTGAGAAACCTCCGAGCGAACTCCCTTCGGCGGCATGACCCGCATCAGGTTCGGAGGGTTCGGAAATGGTTCCGTCTCAGTCCCTGCGGTGGGACGCCCCTGTCGTGACACGGTGCTTATACTCGGAGCTGGCAGAAATGGCAAGTGTGCTCTGAAGCAAGAGCGGAATGAAGGGTCGCGGTGATCATTGAGAACGGGATGAAAGACGATTGGAAGTTGTGCGGGGCGGGAATCGGGGTAACGAATGGGACGCTGGTGCCCGATAATTTTGGAAGCCAGTTGTTGAAATCCCCAAATTATTAGCAATACTTAAAGAATTCAGATCATGGACGAACTGACCATTGTGGCTGTAACCGGGCGCGAGATCCTCGATTCGCGCGGAAATCCCACCGTTGAGGTGGATGTGATGCTTGACGGCGGTGCCATCGGCCGGGCAGCCGTTCCAAGCGGTGCCAGCACAGGCGAGCACGAGGCTTTGGAGCTGCGTGACGGTGACAAAAAGCGTTACCTGGGCAAAGGTGTGCTCAAAGCGGTGGCCTCGGTGAACGACGAGATTGCGGATGCGATCATCGGATTTGATGCCGCAGATCAGTTGGGTGTCGACAGGTCGATGCTAGAACTGGATGGCACGAAGACGAAGTCGAAGCTGGGAGCGAATGCGATCCTGGGCGTGTCGATGGCGGTGGCGAAAGCCGCAGCGATTCAGCTGGGCCAGCCGCTTTACAAATACCTTGGCGGACCCAATGCGAAAGTGCTGCCAGTGCCGATGATGAACATCATCAACGGTGGCGCGCACTCCGATGCGCCGATTGATTTCCAAGAATTCATGATCATGCCGAAGGGCGCGCCGACTTTCTCTGAAGCGCTGCGTTACGGAGCAGAAGTGTTCCACGCTCTGAAGAAGATCCTGCATGATCGCGGTCTGAGCACGGCAGTGGGTGATGAGGGCGGCTTCGCACCGACACTGAAATCCGCTGACGACGCGCTGGAAGTCATCGCCCAGGCGATCGAAAAGGCGGGCTACAAGATCGGCACGGACATCTGCATCGCGCTGGATGTGGCGTCCTCCGAGTTCTTCGACAAGGAGAGTGGGCTGTATGTGTTCAAGAAGTCCGACGGCAGCAAGCGCACGGCTTCTGAACTGGTGGACTACTACGCGGGCCTGCAGGCCAAGTACCCGATCATCTCCATCGAAGACGGCTGTGCCGAAAACGATTGGGACGGCTGGAAGGTGCTGACCGACAAGCTGGGTGCGACGACGCAGCTGGTGGGTGACGATTTGTTCGTGACCAACGTGGAATTCCTGCGCAAGGGCATCGACCTGGGCGTGGCAAACTCGATCCTGGTGAAGGTGAACCAAATCGGCTCCCTGACAGAGACCTTTGATTCGGTCGAGTTGGCGAAGGAAAACCGTTACACGTCCGTAATCAGCCACCGCTCCGGTGAGACGGAAGATTCGACCATTGCAGACATCGCCGTGGCGACCAATGCAGGCCAAATCAAGACAGGCTCCCTGAGCCGGTCCGACCGGATTGCAAAGTACAATCAACTGCTGCGCATCGAGCAAGAACTCGGTGACACCGCGATCTTTGGCGGTCGCATGCGGGTTTAATCAGCATTCAGAAAGTCGCCCACCATGAGCTACCAGGAAATCCAAGGTCACCGAATCATCTCAGAGCAACCCACTGACAAGTGGCTACGCTGGGGGGTTCGTGTGACCAAGGGTGTCCTGGTGCTCGTGGTGTTTGCGGCGATCTTGGCCAGTGTGAAACAGCCATTGCACGAGCAAAATGTGATGCGCGCCAAGGTTGTGGCGATGGAACAAGAAGCGAATCGGCTTCGTGAGACCCGGGACAAGCTGCTGCGGCGGCTGAGCTGGATCCAAACGGACAACGGCTTTTTGGAGTTGGAAGTGAGAGATCGCCTGAACCTGCAAAAGGGAGGCGAGTTTGTTTTGAGGTTTCAAGATTGAGTGTCTCTGTTGTCCTGAATGACATCAGACGGCTTCCCATCCTGAGAAGGAGACTCTGAAGGAATGTTTCCCCGTATTTTTGACCGTTACATCGGCCGCCAAATTTGGATGTCGACCTTGACGGGTGTCGTGGTGTTGAGCGGGGTGATGGTGCTGGGGAATGTTTACAAAAAACTGGATCAACTGCTGGGTGGCACGGAACTGCCGGCCGCTTTGGTGGCGAAGTTCATCGTCCTCGTCATCCCCTTCTCCCTTATTTTTACGATCCCGTGGGCGTTTTTGACGTCGATCCTGCTGGTCTATGGCCGGATGTCTGCGGACAATGAACTGGTGTCTCTGCGCATGACAGGGACGTCGATGGCTCGAATCTGCCTGCCTGTCTTCTTGCTAGCGGCAGCACTCTCGGGTGTATGCTATTGGGTCAATGTCGATGTGGCACCGGCAGCGAAGAACGAGATGAAAATGCTCTTCTACAAAGTGGCAACGGACGATCCAGCGTCTCTTTTCCAGGAGAACCGAGTGCTGGATAAGCTGCCCGGCTACCGGATTCACACTGGAGAACGGGAGGGAAACACGTTGAAGAACTTGACGATCCTTGAGATTGAAGGCGCGAAGGTCAAGCGCACCATCCGCGCGAAAGAAGCCACGCTGGAGATCACCCCTGGGGTGCTCGATTTCGTCTTGAAACTCAAGAATGCGGACGTCGAATCGACCAAGATCGACCCGGCGAACAACATCGTGAATGTGGATTTCATCCATTTTGACGAAACCGCACTGACGTTTCCTCTAGCGCGATTGAAAGAGCGGACCGAGCGAGTGAATGCGAGCATGAAAGGCACCGACCAACTGTGGCAGGAATTGCAGACGGGGCGGGACTCGATCACTGAGGTCGCACTGGACAAGAAGGCGCTGAGTTCCTCGAAAACAGAGCTGAATAAGCGCTACAGTTTTCCACTGGCATGCCTGACGTTTGCTTTGGTGGGCATTCCGCTGGGGGTCACGGCGCAGCGGCGGGAGACTTCGGCAGGATTTGCCCTGAGCCTAGCCACGGCCCTGGTCTACATGGTTTTCATCCTGGTGGGTGACATCGTGAGTGATCAACCAAGCTCCTATCCGCATTTGCTGATGTGGGCGCCGAACGTGCTGTTTTTAACGATCGGCGGGATTTTATTCTACCGCTTGAGTCGGCGGTAAGGTTGAGGCTGCCGGACAAACGAGTGACTCGCTGACGACTCAAGTAGCAGAGCCCTGCGCCACGTGAGACGCCCTCATGCACGGGTGAGACTGAAGGCATACGTTTGGCGGTAGAGCCGGAGGCGGCGGCAGAGATGGGCGATGAAGCGCCATTTGCGGCGGATGACGGGGGTATCAAAGCGTGATGGCAAGCGTCCGCGGTGTTTGAGAAAGAACATGAAGGTCTCCGCAAAGTCCTCACTGGTGGCGGTAGCGGCGTATGTGGAGACGTGGTGGGCGGGATCGTAAATCCAGGAGAAATCCCAACCGTGCGCCCCACCGAAGGCTTTTTTGAAACCCTGCGAGCGGAACGCAGCGCGGTGGACGCTGGCGATGGCGTGCGCCCACTCATGGCGGAGGACATCTCGCAGAGTGGTGCGTTTTTTGCGGGCCAAGGCCTCGCGCAGACGAGCCTTGCTGCGAGAAGCGATGCAGATCGAGCGATCCCCTTCATACCATTGCCAGCCGTGCGCGCTGCCGCGCGGTACCAGCCAGACCTGAATGTGCTGAAGCCGATGCGTCCAAAACCCCAAGTCCATCAGTTCCCGCATGACGGACTGATTGGCCCGGTTCAACTGATCCAGAGTGACGACAGTGCGCCGTTTCGTTTTCATAGTCGGTCCTGAAGGCAATGACCGGCGGGAAAATGCGCCCCAGCGCCGCGCCTGCAACTGAGTGTTGCTGATTTTTTGAGGATCCGGCCGGAAAGTCGCGGTGGTAAAGAGAACTCAAGCTTGCCCGAGACGGTGGACTGTGGAGAATAGGTGCTGCCATCAGGCTTAACGCAACATTTTCGACCGTCCAGACGTTCTGTTTTTCTCTTTATCTCCATCATGAGCATTCCCCACCTCCCCGCCCTCCGCAAAGGCAAGCCCTATGACAGTCTTGAAAAAAACCAGGTCAAAGACTATAAAACGGGGGAGGTGAAAGCGGAAGTCAGCCAAGTGAATGCGGGCATCGTGCGCAAGGATCTGGCCAAGATTGGCGAGGCCCGGGCATCCTTGAAGAAGTTCACGGTGGCGGAGTTGATCGAGATCAGCGCCAAAGCAGGCGAGCTTTTCCTCAATGGCACTTTGCCCCTGGGAGATCGCGGACACACTCAAAGCCCCCAGGACTACATCGCCACGCTGTCCCAAACGAGTGGGCTGCCGCACGTCATGGTGAAGCGGAACATGGCCAAGCTGCACTTTGCCCTGACCAACATGAAGATGATCCTCAATGGCCTTTCGCGCGGCCTGGACATGAGCGTCATCGATGTTGGCTTCGGTGAACAAGCGGGCTGCCCCGTGTCCTATTTCCCCACCACACAGTGCCTGGGTCTGGTGATGCCAAGCAACTCACCCGCAGTGAACAGCCTTTGGCTGCCAGCCATCGCGCTCAAAACGCCAGTGTTCATCAAGCCGGGCAAGGACGAGCCATGGACACCCTTCCGT
>JBIIUD010000301.1:0-4688 GCA_044340175.1 Verrucomicrobiaceae bacterium | reverse complement strand
CCCCCTACCCACAGCGCCCCCGGAACCCCCATCCAAATCGAAATCCGCGGCAAAACTTACCCTGCCGAAGTCGTGAAAAAACCTTTCTACCACCCCGTCACTCCCTGAGCACACCCCCTCTTCGGAGCCGCCCGAAGCTCGCACAGGGCACACCAAACCCATGCTTGAGATCAGCCGCTTTTACGGAATCCGAATCACGATGTACATTGGCATGCGTGAGCACCCTCCACCCCACTTCCACGCAGAGTATTCCGGCCAAGAAGCCCTCATAAGAATCCCCACGGGAGAACTACTTGAGGGTAGCCTCCCTCGACAGGCTTTAGCTCGTGTTCAAGAATGGTGTGACTTGCATCGAGACGAACTCGAGGAAAACTGGAAGCTGGCTAGGACTGAACAATCCCTGCACGGCATATCTCCCCTCTGAGACCCATGAGCTTCGTCACCACCAGCACCACATCAGACATCACCCATCGAAAGGTGAAGACATTCCGTATTACTGGCCCCTTTTTGATCAGTTTGAGATTCCGTGACGACCTCGCTTCTGAACTCGACTTTTCGATCTGGGCGACCAATCGACAGGGCCCTCTTGGATCCCCACTGCGCGATCTCGATTTCTTTAACCAAGTTTTCCTTGATCACGGAGTCCTCACGTGGCCTAACGGTTACGATATCGATCCCTCAACACTCCGCTACTGGGCCGAGCAAGGCCTTATCGACTAAAACTCACCCCGCTCCAATACCCCCATGAGCACCGTCCTCAATCACCTCCGCTACCGCCCCTCCCACGAATGGATCGAGCCCGGCAAATCCCCCGCCGCCGTCGGCATCACCGATCACGCTCAGGCCGAACTCACCGACATCGTCTTCGTTGACCTGCCCGCCATCGGTCGCCAGGTGAAAGCCGGAGAAGCCGTCGCCGTCGTCGAATCAGTCAAAGCCGCCAGCGACATCTACGCCCCCGTTTCTGGTGAGATCATCGGCGTCAACGAAGCTCTCAATGGCAATCCCGGACTCGTGAATACCGATCCCTTCACCGAAGGCTGGATCTTCCAAATTGCCCCCGCTGACCCCGGCGAGACCGACACACTGCTCGACGCCGAAGCCTACCGCGCCCACATCGCCTGAGGCTCTGCCTCCGATTGAAGTGGCGGCTCCCTGCCGCCACGGCTGGAGTCTTCCCTCACACCACCTCCGGCACCTCGAATCCGGCACGATACTCACGCTTCAGCAGCGCCAGCGCCTCCGCTGTCGCCGTGTCACCGACAAACGTCTCCTTCTCAGCATCGATCTCCAACATCGCGCCCATCTTGATGTCGAGGGTTCCGGCGTCCAGTTGATTGTTTTGCAGGTGCTGGTGGAAGTCCGCAATCACATCATTCCACGGCTGGAAATCCTTCACCGCCGCTTCCGCCTGTTCGCGATTGTAACTCTGCCCTAACCGCCAGGAAATGTTGCCGAGATGACACCACGCGCTCGAGTAATGAATCTCTTCGATCTCACCCTTGAGCGTGTCTTTCTTCCGATTCCGCATCGCCTCGATGAAATTCTCCGCATGGCTCTTGCCCCCATCACCGGAGAAAGATTGGATCTTCTTGCCGTCAGCGCCGAACGCCGTGCCACCGCCACGACCACCTGTGTAAAAGCCGCCTTCACACTCGATCACGAGGAAAGCCTTGGTCTTGCGCCGCATGTAAACATCATCCGCCTTCACGCCTTTCTTCAGCGGCAGGTTATGCACGTCCATGATGACCGGCACATCGCCCGTGTCGATGTAGGCGAAGTGTGTGTTCGGGGTCTCCCCCGCGTCATCCCAGCCAAATCGTCCGCCGCCTGCAATGATCCGCTTGGGCAACTTGACCTTATCCCGGAATACCACATTGCGCAGATCATCCAAAATGTGCGGCCCCCAGTTCCCCAGCTCGCCATTGCCGGTGTTCCAGACCCAGTGCCAGTCATAGTGAAACTCTTCCCGATGCATCGGCAGGTCCTGCGCAGGTCCCAGCCACAGGTTGTAATCCACCGTCTCCGGTGCCTGGATCGGTGTCGCCACCTTGCCGATCGACTTGCGCTCACCATACCGATTGCAACGCACATACTTCATCTTGCCGATGGCTCCGCTATCCAGGAAAGCCTTGATCTCTTCCTGCAGCGGATCACTTCGCTGCTGGGTGCCGCCTTGCACGATGCGGTCATACTTGCGCGCCGCCTCCACCAGCTTGCGTCCCTCCCAAATGTTGTGACTCACAGGCTTCTCAACATACACATCCTTACCCGCCTGCAGCGCCCAGATCGACGCCAACACATGCCAGTGATTCCCGGTCGAGACCACCACCGCATCGATCGATTTGTCCTCGATCACTTTGCGCAGATCCGAAGATGTCGTCGCGTTCGGATACACCTTCTTCGCCCGATCGATCACCTTGCTATCGACATCACAAAGCGCCGCCACCTCCACTCCCGGGATCTTCGCAAACCAAGCCGCCGAACCCATGCCCCGCCCGCCGAGACCAATGAATCCCACCCGAATCTTCTCGTTCGCCCCCAGCACTCGGGACGCGGACAAGGCGGTGGCAGCAAGGACGGATTGACGAAGAAAGGAACGACGGTTGGTCATAGAAGGGGTCATGGTGTTGGGCAAGTTGGATTGCAAAATCGAAATTATCCCCAGCCCCTCCCATAAGGAAAGCCCAAAATGCACGCGACTCCAACCCGCCCGCAGGAGTCAAGGCTTGCGCCGATCATTTGCCCCGAAGTCCAAACAACGATCCAATGGTCTCCGTCGTCCCTCTCAACTCCGTTTACCATCTCATTTCACCCCGACACACCACAGCGCCTGGTGAGTGCGGATGAAAAATTGGTCGTTGTCAGGCGCCAGGGATGAGTTTGTTTGCTCACCAACATCCGCCTGAGAGACAACCTCCAATCGTTCGCGGTTCGCCTTAAACACCACGGTCTCACCCGTTTGGCCCAGCGTGTAAATCAGATCATCAGCCATCACAAACGAACCCCAAGATTTGCCCACCCCTGGCAACCGCTCTTTCCACAGCGTCTCTCCAGTCTCGATCTCAAGGCAATGCACGACACCCCCAGAATCGTGATAGTAATAGCGGCCGTCACGGATCACACCGGTACCGATGCCGCCATTGTGGCGGACTTTTTGCCAGAGGCGATGCGTAGCCGTCACGTCGCCTTCACCCCCCGCACGCACCGCGATGGAGTTGCCGTGATAGCCGCCGAGGGCGACAACAATGTCTTTGTCCACCATCGGTGAAGTATAAACCAGCGGGTTTAGACCGGCACTCGTCCAGAGCACCTTGCCAGTCGCAGGATCAAACGCCTTCATCTCCATCGGAAAGCTCATCACCAACTCCAAACGACCCTTTGCCTCAACAAGGATCGGCGTGCTGAAAGAACCAATCACGCCCTCGCCCTGACCTTGGAACCCATCAGTGCGCACCCCGGGGGCCCAGTCAGGCTCCTTCCACTGCCACACCGTCTTGCCGGTGGCTTTCTCAAGCGCCACGAGAAAAGCCCCCTTGCCTGGCCCATGATAGTGATAGCAGAGCTCGCCATGAAGCACAGGAGAGGTCGAGTTTCCCCACTCGTGATCGATAGGGCCAAAATCACGATGCCAAAGCGCCTTGCCTTCGAGGTCATAAGCCGCAACACCAGCGGAGCCAAACGCTGCGATCACGATTTTCCCATCAGTCACCGGTGAAGCGGAAGCATAGGGATTGGTGCGGTGGGTGCGCTCCGGCTTGTCATACACCACCCCGTTTTTCCAAAGCAAAGAGCCGTCCTTGGCATCAAAACAAAAGATTCCCCGCCACTTGTTGTCCGCCACGGGTTGGGTCACAAAAACGCGCTTGTTCGCGATGACCGGCGTCGAGTTACCCGCCTCTGGCAGCTCAACCCGCCAGCGCACCTGCTTGTCCGGAGCCCACGACTTCGGCAAGGCCTTGGCTGAAGTTCGACCCGAGCCGGAGACATCACCCCGCCAGGACGGCCATTCGCTAGGGGAATCAGCGCAGACGAAACATGATGGAAGCAGCCAAAGCAAAAAGTAGGACAAAAATCGCATAGCGCTCCCAGATACGTCGAAACTCGACTGACTCACTCAAGATCCGATCGCTTTCCCACCTCGCCCCGCCTTTTCAGGCTTCAATAGTTGCCATGAAGACTCCCGACCAAGCATTGACAAATCCCGCCTCGGCAGTCACTTAACCGCTGCCCATGTCCGCTCATACCATCGACATCCACCGCGTCGCCAAACTCGCCCGTCTTGAACTCACCGAGGAAGAGGCCATCCACTACGGTGCCCAGCTCCTCCGCGTGCTCGACCACATGGACACCCTGGCCAAATTTGATCTCGTCGGCGTCGAACCCACCTCTCACGCGCTGCCCGTCTATGACGTTGTCCGTGCGGACGAAGCCCACTCCGGCTTTACCCAGGCTCAAGCCCTCAGCAACGCCCCCAAAGCCGTGCTCGACCAATTCCAAATCCCCAAAGTCATCGAGTAAGGCTCAAGACTCAAGACTTCAGAAAACTGATCACTCCCCTTCTGATGACTGATGACTGATGACTGATGACTGATGACTGATTACTGATTACTGATTACTGATCACTCCCCCCCTTCCCTCCTTCCCCCCGTGTCCCTCATCACCCTTTCCCTCACCGAGCTCCGCCA
>JBIIUD010000299.1:0-4705 GCA_044340175.1 Verrucomicrobiaceae bacterium | reverse complement strand
CATGTTGAGCGGCTTCCGCTCGCCCGCGCTGGCGACGAATAGATCGCGCAGCTCACGCAACCGGAGCTGGCGGGACATGAACATGGAGATGTCGTAGAAGCGCCCCTTGTAACTGGTGCGATGCATTTGATGGACGTTCACGATGTCGAGCATGTCATCGGCAAAGCCCTCGCTGACGAACTGCGCATACGGCGGGGCGGCGAGATAGGCGGGCTGACCCGCGATGAGGTGTTTCTTGGGTAGTGGTGCCTCGGTATCGCGGATCACCTTCGCCACGGCGCGTTGCCATTCATCGATCTCCTCGTGAGTCGGATTCGGGCGCGTGTTCGTGGTGGCACGTTGCCGTTCGTCGATCAGCACGCTGCCGCCGCCCTGTTGCGGGAAGTTGCCCTGCGGCTCGTTGCAGATTTCAAAGAAGACGTTGTCGTAGCCATTGCACTCGCGGACGATTTTTTCGACGAAGGCCCGCTGTCTTTCCCACAGCGCCGGATGCCGCAGTGTGATGTATTCCTCTGGCTGGATCACCGGCGTCTTGTTGATGTTGTTGAGCGGATGCTGCGGGTTCAGCTCCCAGATCTCCGGTTTGTGATGATCCGCGAGTAAGGTTATTTCGACAATGATGCCGCGTTGTTCCGCCGCGCTGAGGAAACCGTGGAGCCTCTGGAAAAACTCCGGGTTCCATTGATCGAGATCATACTTCGGCAGCCGGTCCCTAGCATCGCCCGGCCCGGTGCGCGGGTAAGGTGAGATGTAGTCGAGCGTCTCCGGCTTGCAGGTGGAGTAAGGGTTCACCGCCGTCTGGAGTTCGCGATACAGCACGAAGAGCCGCGACACGTTCATGCGCTTGTCCACGAGATCATCGAGATACGGCTCCCAACGAAACGGGCGATTCATCACCGCGCCGTAATGCTCCGTCGCGGTGATGAGCACAAGCGGCTTTCCGCGGTATTCAAACACGCGCGGGTTCTGCGGATGCAGGCGGATGGGCTGGGCAACCACAACCAGCGGCGCGAGCAGCAGGGCGGCGAAGAGAGTGGAGTTGGCTTTCATGGAAATTGCTTTTTCTCAGGCGGTGCGGGCGCGATGATAGTGGCGATAAATGTTTCACTTTCTTGCTAGCTTCAGACTAGGTGCAACAAGTGTCAGCTGAATACTAGACGTGAAATCCGGCGTTATGAACCCCTTTTCCGGCCATTCAGGACACGCATTGATTATGCAAGACGCTGGTGGAAGTCTGAAAATGGCCAACCGATGATGAAACCTCAATAGCGGAACTCCTGACAGAACAGGGATAGAAGGAACACCGGCACGATGTTCTCGTTTGAGCGTGTTGCGACCTTTTCTCCACCCCCTAGCACGCTCAAAACCAGCCTACCGCCATGCGCCCCCTCATCCTCTGCCTGCTTTGCTCAGTGCCCCTCGGTCTCGATGCTGCTCAGCCAAAGCGGCTAGCGGAAGTCACGCCCGCTTTAGCTAAAAACCTACCGTCAGGCTGCATCGTCACGGGAGAGTCCATCCAAGGCACCGTCACCTATCATCTTTCCGGCAAGGGCCTGCCTGGTCTGGCACCCGAACAACACCTCTTTGAGATCGGCTCCATCAGCAAGGTTTTCACTGGTCTCCTCTTAGCCCAGGCAGTCATCGACAAAAAAGTCACCCTCACCACCACGCTGCGGGATTTGCTTGGCCCCGACTTCACCTTTGCCGATCCCCAGATCGCCGCCATCACCCTGGAGCAACTGAGCACTCACACCAGTGGTCTGCCGAGACTACCCACCAACATCGGCCTCAGCCCCGACACCCACCCTGACCCTTACGCCGCCTACGATCGTACCGCCCTACACGCCTACCTGCGCACCGCCACCCTGCCCCAACCTGGACCCCACCGCGCCGCTTACTCCAACCTTGGCGTCGGTTTGCTCGGGGATCTACTTTCTCGTCTGAATGACACCCCTTGGGAGTCGCTCGTGGTGGATCGCATCGCCAAACCCCTGGGGATGAAGGACACCCGCGTCACCCTGTCGGCGGACGACCCAAAGCGCCTAGCCCCACCGCACAGCGGCACCAAGCCCTCCACCAACTGGCATTTCAAGGCCCTGGCCGGAGCCGGAGCCCTGCGCTCCACGGCAGCTGACATGATCCGGTTTGGTCAAGCCCTGCTCGCCCCCGACACCACGCCTTTCCCCGAGGCCATCCGCCTCATGGTCACCCCGCGCACCGATTTCTCCGGCAAGACCACACAGATCGGCCTGGGCATTCTCCATGGTCGCTTCCTGGATCAACCCGTCTGGGAGCATGGCGGTGGCACAGGCGGCTATCGCACGTCCCTGCAAATTCAACCCGAGGCCCAGACCATTCGCGTCATCCTCGTCAACAACACCGATTTCCCTCCGGACGCCTTGCTGGCCGCGCTCAATCCCATCACCCCACCCAAGCAGCGCCCTGAGCTCCCGCTCACCCCGGAAGCTGCCGCCGAGTTCACCGGCATTTACGAACTCAGCCCCGATGCTCAATTCACCATCCTGCTGCGCAATGGCAAGCTCTGGACCCGACTCACCGGCCAGCCCTTCTTCCCCTTGTTTTATTCTGGCAGCGACCGCTTTTTCCTGAAGATCGCCCCCGCCGAGTTGCAGTTCGAGCGCACAGGGGACGCCATCTCCAAGGTCACGCTTTATCAGAACGGTCGGGAGCAAACCGCAGCTAAGACCGCAGATCCCGCGCCAAAGTTGCTTTTCCGACCCGCTGAAAAACTGAAACCCTACACCGGCACTTACGATCTAGCCCCCGGCGCTGTCTTCACCGTCACGGTTAGGAATGCCACCCTCTTTGCCGAACTGACCGGCCAGCCCGCCGTCCCCGTCTTTGAGACCCGCCCCGGGCATTTCGAGTATGACGTCGTGGAAGCCGCGCTCGAGTTTGAAACGGACGCCGCAGGTGCCGTGACCGCCTTGATCCTCCATCAAAACGGCACCCACCGTGCCACACGCCGTGTACCCTAAACTCATCCATTGGAAGACGCCGCACCGAACTCATACCCTGCGAATCGCCCATGACTGTCTTTTGACTTGACCCCTCAGCATCTTCAAATGGAGACTGCCCGTTGGATCCCCCGTATTTGAAACTCATCCCCATGCGCTCCCTGCTTTTCCTTTCATTGATAACCAGCACCTTGCACGCCGCCGACCCCACTCCCATTCCTTGGGACCTCAAGCAGCTCGCCCCTGCTCCCACTCACCGCTGGCTTACCCAGGACGGCCCCATTCGATCTCTCCTTTACACTGGCGAGCCCTACCAAGACAAACCCACCGAAGTCTTCGCCTTCTACGCCTCTCCCGCTACTCTCACTGGCACCACCCCACCCAAGGGCGGTTTCCCTGGCGTCGTCCTCATCCACGGCGGGGGTGGCACGGCTTTTGCCGACTGGGTCTATCTTTGGGCACAGCGCGGTTATGCCGCCATCGCCATGGACCTCTCCGGCAGCCGACCACCGGACCCTGTTTGGATTGATAAAAACGGCATCAAGACTCTGCAGCACGCTAGCAAGGCCGACACCCGCACCCGCCTCCCCAACGGCGGCCCCAACCACGGTCAGCCTGAAAAGTTCGACTGCGTTCTCACCCCCACCCTCTCTGACGACTGGCCCTACCACGCCGTCGCCTCCGTCATCCGCGCCCATTCCCTCATCCGGAACTTTCCAGAGGTGAATCCCGACCGCACCGCCGTCACCGGCATCAGTTGGGGCGGTTACACCACCTGCATCGTCGCCTCCGTCGATCACCGCTTCAAAGCCGCCGTCCCCGTCTATGGCTGCGGCTTCCTGCATGAGGGCGAGTCCGTGCAGAAACCCGCGATCGACAAACTTGGCACCCACCGCGCCGAATGGGTCCGCCGCTACGACCCCTCAAACCACCTCCCGAACTGCCGTATCCCCATTCTCTTCGTCAACGGCACCAACGACGTCCACTACGTCCTCGATAGCTATCAAAAATCCTTTGACCGCATCCCACACGACAAGAAGCAAATGCGCGTCACCGTCAAAATGCCCCATGGTCATCCCCCCGGCTGGGCCCCCACCGAGATTGGCCGCTTCATTGACAGCCATTGCATCGCAGGAAGCCCCCTCCCCATCCCCGGTAAACCCGTCATCAAAGGCAGCACCGTCGAACTCCCGTGCACCCTCACCAATAGCAGCCTCAAAAAAGCCGAACTCCACTACACCACCGACACTGGTCTTCGCTCTGCTCGCGAGTGGCAGACGCAGCCAGCGGTCATCAACGCCACCACTGTCACTGGCACCGGCCCCTTCGTCATTACCGTATACACCCTCACCACCCCTGCCCCACCCAAAGAGGCCAACACCTGGTTCCTCACCCTCACCGACGACACTGGCTCCACGGTCAGCACCGAAATCCAGTTCCAGTGATCGGCTGAGGCTGCTGGAGTCATTGCAAGCAAAGCAGAGGCAAGACTAAAACGGTGTCCCGTGGCACCAGCCCGTGCGCCCCGATGGAGCATGCGTTGCGGTCTCTTCAACGCGACCGAGGCGAGTGTTTACCTCTTGGCACGGTCAGCCAGAACTGCCCCTTGGTTGAGTTGCACTTGAAGCGCCTCCAACCGCCATTCGTGGGCTTTGGTCAAGATAGGACGTTGCACATGCTCCACATAGTGGCCCGCCCATTGAGTTTTATGTGGACCGGAAAACCAC
>JBIIUD010000298.1:0-4710 GCA_044340175.1 Verrucomicrobiaceae bacterium | reverse complement strand
CCAGCCGCCGGTGGCATAGTAATAGTTGGTGCGGAACCAATTGGTGACCTCCCAATGAATGCGGCGCACCTGACCGAGTTCCCCGCTTTCGATGAGGTCCTTCACTTTCTTGAAGGTAGCGTTGGTGCGCATGTTGAACATGGCCGCAAAGACCTTCTCTTTGTTGGTGTGGGCAGCAATGAGGCGCTCACAGTCCGCCTTGTGGACGGAGATCGGCTTTTCCACGAGCACGTGCAGCCCGGCGTTCAGGGCCTCGATACCGATGGTGGTGTGGGAAAAGTGCGGGGTGCAGATCAAGATGGCGTCGATGTGACCGGAGCGGATCATTTTGCTCACATCTGTAAAAGGCTGCTCCCCTTCCAACAGAGAGGGTAAGGTGCCCACACTTTCGCACAGGGCGGTCACTCTCATTCCCGGGACTTTGCCGGTGCGGATGTTGTTGAGGTGGGCCTTGCCCATGTTGCCGAGGCCGACGATGCCGAGTCTGACGTTTTCCATAGTGAAGATTAGGCTAGCGGGTTGGTCTGGCGGGTCAAGGTCGAAACGCAGGTGCCGCGACACGCGCTCTGCAAAGGCAGGTTTGGCTGGCTACGGGGCGAGGCGTTCGTACTGCGTGAGCGCAGGTTCCATGGCGCGCAGAGCGGTGGACCAGAAGGCGGGATCAGTGAGATCGGCCCCCAGGGTTTGGCGGGCGACTTCCTCACAGTCGGCGCTGCCGGTCAGGGCGAGGAAGGCCTCATAACGTGGTAGGAAGGCGGCACCTTCCTCTTGAAACCGTGCAAACAGCGCTTGGCTGAGCAGGTAACCGAAGACGTAAGGGAAGTTGTAAAAGGAAACGCCGGTGATGAAGAAATGCATCTTCGAGGCCCAAAACATCGGGTCCGTGCCGTCGGGCAGCAGGGTGTCCCCATAAAGCTTGTGTTGAGCGGCACTCATGAGCTCGCCCAGTCGAGTCACGGAGACTTCACCTGCGGCGCGTTCGGTGTAAAAGGCCTTTTCGAATTCAAATCGCATGGGGATGTTGATCAGGTAAGCGTGAGCGCGCAGCATTTCCTGGTCGAGCAGGTAAGCCTTCATCTCCGGGGTCAGCTCGGGGTCGCTCATCAGGCCGGACAGCAGAATCATCTCGGCAAAGTTCGAGGCGGTTTCGGCCAAGGTCATGGGGTAGTCGGAGGCGAGGCTGCGGGCGGGCCGCAGGATGCTGGAGTGCCAGGCGTGACCGGTCTCATGGGCCAGAGTGACCATGTCATGCACCGTTCCGTGATAGGTCATGTAGATGCGTTCTTCCCGATTCAGGCGGGAGCCGGTGCAGAAGGCACCGGGGCGTTTGCCAGAGCGGGGCGCGGCTTCGATCCAGCGGTCGGCGAGGATCGTGCGGAAGTAGTCGCCAAGCGCAGGATACGCGGCGGTAAAGGCCCGCTCGACGGTAGCGCAGGCAGCGTCCCAGGTGAGGGCTTTTTGCTCTGGGGCGGCGATTTGAGGAGCCTCGAGATCGAAGAAATGCAGGGCAGGGGTGCCTTGCAGTTTGGCGGCGGTGCGCAGGGCGCGGCGCGGCAACTCGATGTGGGTTTGGATGGCCTCCAACATAGCGTCGAGCGAGGCACGCGACATGGCGCCATCGAACAGGGGAGTGTCGAGGAAGTGATCAATGCCACGTTTGGCATAGAGGCTGAGGCGGGTGCCAGCGATGCCGTTCAAACCGGCGGCGAGCGTGTCGGCGTGGTCGAGCCAAGGCTTTTGGCCGGCGTGGAAAGCAGCCTCACGCAAGCGGCGATCGGGCTCCGACATGAGAGCGCGGCGGCGGGACATCTCGACGGTCTCGCTATGGCCCTCTGGGAAAGCCATGTCGAAACTCATTTTTCCCGTGAGCGTGTCATAGAGTCGGCCCCAGGCATGAAGGCCGTTGACATTCAAATCGGAGGCAAGGGCTTCGAGATCACCGCGCATTTGGCGCAGGCCTTCCTCTCTCATGCGGCGCAGCGTGTGGGCGACCTCGCGTGTGTTTGGCTGGGTGAGCAGGTCTGCAAAAGCTGTCACATCCAAGGCGGCCAGAGTGCCGCGCAGGCTGGCCACAAGTTTTTCATGCTCGGCATAGACGGTGGCCATCCAGGCTTCATCGGCTTTGACCGCTTCGTCAGTGGCATCTGCTGCCGAAAGACAGCCGAGATAAGCGGACAGGTGGCCAATGCGTTCGGTGTGGGATTCGAAATCCACCACGACGGTAGCGAGCGCGGCAATGTCTGTTCCGGCCGCCTGCACTTGGGCCTCCAGGGACTGCATGGCACCGGGCAGCGCTTCTTTGAAGGCGATGTAGTCGGGCGCGCCGAAGGCAGAAAACCAAGAGTCAAGGGACCAAACGTCAGGGCAGGCAGTGAGCGGGGGAGTGGACATGGCTTGAAGTAACGCAGAATCCGCCACTGGCAATGGCGGAGGGCGGAATGTAAGAATACGGCGTTCGTTCTCGTTCGCTCCACCCAACCAATCCATGAAACGCCTTTTTTGCCTGTTCTCCGTCCTGCTTGTCACCTCAACCGTCACGCTCCTTGCGGCGCCGGAGGATGATCAATACAAACTGGGTGCAGATTCGATGGTGAAAGACGGTGTGCCGAAGGGCGAGGTGAAGCAGATGCCGGCCTGGACGGAATCAAAAGTCTATCCCGGCACCACGCGCGACTGGTGGATTTACGTTCCGGCCCAATACAAAGCGGAGACACCAGCCAACGTGATGGTGTTCTGCGACGGTGGCGGCTTTGTGAAGGCGGATGGTAATTTCCGAGTGCCGACGGTTTTTGACAACCTGATCGCAGCCGGGGAAATGCCGGTGACCATCGGCATCTTCATCAACCCAGGGGTGTTTCCGGCGGCCGATCCGAAAGCCAAACCGCGCAGCAATCGCAGCTTTGAGTATGACTCGCTGGGGGACGCGCATGCCCGGTTTTTGATCGAGGAAATCCTGCCTGCGGTGAAAAAAGACTACAACCTGACGGACGCTCCCGAGGGTCGGGCGATCTGCGGTAACAGCAGCGGCGGCATCTGTGCCTTCACGGTGGCTTGGGAGCGGCCCGACGCGTTTCGCAAAGTGGTGAGTCACATCGGCTCCTTCACCAACATTCGTGGCGGGTATGTGTATCCTGCCCTGCTGCGAAAGACCGACAAGAAGCCGCTCAAGGTGTTTCTCGAGGACGGTGAAAACGACGTCGATAACCAATTTGGCAACTGGCCGCTGGCGAATCAGGACATGGCCGCAGCGCTGAAATTTGCGGGCTACGATTACAAGTTCATCATGGGCAAGGGCACGCACAACACGAAACATGCGGGGTCGATTTTTCCGGAGACGCTACGGTGGATCTGGGGGAAGTGAGTTGCCGTTTTTGACAGGATTTCAGGATGTTTGAATGATTAATAGGAATGGATTTATGAAGATTAAGACATTAATTTGGAGCTTGATGATTTTGGCTTTTGGGTCGCAGGCTCAAGACACGTCATTGCATGACTACCTCATCGAAGGGGAACCGTGGAAGGTGGCGGTGGAGGGCATGGTGTTCACGGACGGGCTGTGTGTGGATGCGGCGGGCAACCTTTTTTACACCGACGTGAAGGAGGGCAAGGGCATTTACAAGTGGGATGCCGCGACAGGCAAGACGAGTCTGGCGCTGGACAACCTGCCCGGCATCAGTGGACTGCAGATCGGGCCAGATGGTCGCTTTTATGCCTGCCACAACCGGGAGCAGCGGGTCATCGCGATCAAGCCGGATGGCGAGGTGCAAGTGCTCGTCACCGGGGTGAAATGCAATGATTTGGCGGTGACCAAGAAGGGCTTCGTTTACTTCACCGAAACGCCTACCTCCTCCGTGCATGTCATCACCCCGACTGGCGAGCACCGAGTCGCCGCTGATAACAGTGTGGTGAAACCGAATGGCATCACCCTTTCACCGGATGAGCAAACGCTCTACGTGTCCGAGCATGGCGGCACAAAGGTGTGGGCTTGGCAGATTCAAAATGATGGCTCGCTCACTGGTGGCAATGCCTTCATGACGATGCGCTTGGCCAATGGCAAAGAAACCGCGCAGGGCGATGGGGCGACGACTGAAGAGAAGGGTCGCATCTTTGTGACGACAGAGATCGGCATTCAGATTTTTGATCCGGCAGGTCGTCTGGCGGGCGTCATCGACAAACCTGATCCGGCCGGCAAGGTGGTCAGCGTGGAGTTCGCTGGAGCGAAGCACGACCTCTTGTTTGTGGCGGCAGGGGACAAGATTTATTCCCGCCCATTGAAGACCCCCGGATACTTCCGGTGAGTGAAACAAAAAGCGGGGTGCCGGTCATTCCGGACACCCCGCTTCAAGTTAGTGTTAAAGTCAGGCCTTGCTGTTCTCGGCGAACTGCGCGTCAAAGATGATCTTTGAAGGTGGGAAGTCGATCTTCTTCACAAAGGCGGCGGACTCGGTGGCACCGAACTCGCGATCCATCGCCCCATCTTCCCACTCGACGGAGAGCGGGCCACCGTATTCGATGTCGTTGAGGGCGCGGATGATTTTCTCGAAGTTGATGTTGCCGCGGCCCACGGACTTGAAGTCCCAGTAGCGGTTCGGTTTGTGGAAGTCCACGTGACCGCCAAAGACACCCGCGTCGGTGGGGCGATCACTCCAGCTCACGTCCTTCATGTGGACGTGGAAAATGCGGTCGCTGAACTTGTAGAGGAACTTGACG
>JBIIUD010000297.1:0-4717 GCA_044340175.1 Verrucomicrobiaceae bacterium | reverse complement strand
AGGGCTGACGCTGCGCTCGCTCGACTCGCCCGAAGTGGATGTCTCGGTCTTCGAATACCAGGTGGAGTCGCAACTCATTCAAACGCCAGTTGCGGTCATGAATGAAGCTCGTGAGGTGATGGGGGATGTGGTGACTGACCTCTGGCGGAATGCGGTGGCCATTGGTCGCCATATTTTCGCGACCTTCGATTACGTGCCTGGAGCGACCGATTCCCGAACACCAGTGACCGATGCGCTCTCTGCCCGACGTGGTGTTTGCCAGGACTTTGCCAATGTGATGATCGCCATGTGTCGGAGTCGCGGTATCCCAGCGCGGTATGTCAGCGGTTATTTCTACAATGGCAAAACGGATGACCATGAGATCGAGGCCTCACATGCTTGGGTCGAGGTTTTCATTCCTGGTTATGGCTGGAAGGGCTTTGATCCCACCCATGACCGAGAGTCAGATCCCCGTTACATCAAGCTTGCCGTCGGCCGTGATTACGCGGATGTGCGGCCGGTAGGAGGGCGGTTTCTGGGGCGTGGAACCCAGGACATGGTGGTGGAGGTAAGAGTCAGGCGATTGGCATGATCAAAAACCTCATTTTTGACTGGTCGGGAACGCTGGCAAATGACCTGCCCTGCGTGCTGAGGACGACCAATGCCATGCTGGAGCATTTCGGCCAGCAGGCGATGACAGAGGCGCAATTTCGCGAGCGGTTTCGGCTGCCATTCACTGAATTTTATGATGAGGTCCTGCCGGGGGTGGAGTTGGCGCAGCTCCAAAAGCTCTATCGGCATCACTTTCCCGAGGATGGCGAAGTGCCGATTTTGGAGCATGCCCGCGAGATGCTGGCTTATGGCGCAGCGACAGGGCGGCGGTTGGTGCTATTGAGCAGTGCGCCCCTGGAGCACTTCGAAAAGCAGGCTCGGGCTCTCGGTGTGCGCGACTTTTTTGAGCGTGTCGTTTGTGGGGCCGTGGACAAACGACAGGCACTGGTGCAGCTGCTTTTGGAGATGGACATGCATCCTGAAGAAACGGTCTTCATTGGAGACATGCGTCATGACATCGACGCTGCCCACGCGGCGGGCGTCATGAGCGTTGCTGTGGCCACGGGTTATGAATCGGTGCCGATGCTGATGACGGCGGGGCCCGAGGTTCTCTTGAGAAATCTAGCCGCTCTGCCACGACTGCTTGGCGGGTGGCAAGTGAGGGAAGGCGGGCATCCTGTTGCGACGGTTGGGGCGTTGATCCTGGACTTGCAGGGGCGCTGCTTGATGATCCGAACCCACAAATGGAGTCATCGTTGGGGCATTCCGGGGGGTAAAATTCAGCGTGGGGAGTCATGCGAAGACGCGCTGAGGCGGGAGATCATGGAGGAAACCGCGCTGCCGCTGGTGGACATTCAATTTGTCATGGTTCAAGACTGCATCGAGCCGCCTGAGTTTCAGCGTTCGGCGCATTTTCTTTTGCTCAATTATGTGGCCCTTTGCCCGCTGCCCAATCCCCAGGTGGTGCTCAATGAGGAAGCTCAGGTGTTTGTATGGGCTACTTTTGAAGAGGCTCTGGCGATGGAATTGAACGAACCCACAAGGCTACTGCTGGAAGAATGCCAAAGACGCGGTATGATCTGAGGATGACAACCTCAGAGCCTACGACTTTGCCGACAGACACCATCATCATTCAGGGTCTCGAACTGCCCGTTCAGATCGGGGTGCCTGATGAGGAACGCGCCGGGTGGCAGACGTTGAGAGCTGACTTGGAGCTGGGTTTAATGGGGCGAGTTGAGGCGTTTGGAGATGATCTTTCGCAAACGGTGGACTACGATTCGGTGGCCAAACAGGTGCGCGCCTTGGCTTCCGAGCGCCCGAGACGCCTCATCGAGACATTGGCAGGTGAAATAGCTGGTGCTTTGCTTATAACAAGGGAAATAAGCTCGGTAAAAGTAACGCTAAAAAAAAGAATACTACCCGGTGTAGATTACGTTGCTGTAACGATAAGTAGAGCTAAATAAGGCTCTTTGCATCTTGATGATATCGAGAAAAAGTGGTCTCGCGGCGGAACTGACTTGCAATTAAGTCGTAACGATTCCATTACGGTTTATGGGACGAAATTGGATCAAGATTGAAACGGTAACTTGCGACAAGCCGGAGGTATGTGTGGTGGCGACGCAGCTCAAGGTGGACCCTGATATGGTGGTGGGGAAATTGGTTCGGCTGTGGTCCTGGGCAGAAGTGAATCGGATCAATGGTAACGAAATGAACGTTACTTATGACTTCATCGATAAGGTGGTGGGCAAGAAGGGATTTGCGGCGGCTTTAGCCAAAGCAGGGTGGCTGAGGACGGTGGGTGACAAACTTCAATTTCCCAATTTTGGCAGGCACAATGGGTCTAGTGGAAAGGGGCGGGCTCTCACCGCGCAACGCGTGAGTCGGCATCGAGATCGGAAACGAACTGAGGACAGCACTGAAACGGAAAAGGAACGGACCGTTCAGGCGGAGGTGCCGCGTCGAGAGGTGCCAAGAACGAAGCCGAGAAACGAGCGGCGCAACACAGTCAAAGAGTTGATTGAGAGTGCTTTAGAGTCTGATGTTACTGTGCCTGGAGAAGAAATACTTCCGGCGGATTCTTCGGTGATTGAGAGTTATGAGCCTGAGCGGGTCACTCAAACGGAAGCCGGTGAAGCTGTGGTTGCACTTTCTGAGGAAACGGCTTCTGTGGAAGCCGTCACTCAACCTGAAGTCTACGAGGATGTAACGATAGACTCAAGCGCGGATGAGGTATTTGATCGCGCTGCTGTAACGGATTTTTCCGGCGACGATGAGGAAGATCGTGCGCCTGCAGAAGTTCCTTTTGCGAGTGAGGAAGAGCCTCTCCTAGAGGCAGATTTGCCGGCGGCCGAGAGTGAGGAATCGGAAACTGTTGGCTCGCCAAGCCAGAAGGGCAAGAAGGTTCGCGGCGGTCTGGCGGCGACACGAAAAGTCATCGTTCCCGAGACGCCGGATCAGCCGCTTCTCTTTTGAGGCTGTTCTAGGGCGCTCATCGCGAGTTCAAGAAATTCGAGAAAATACACACAAGAGCTGGGGATTTTGGTCGTTTCTGCGACTAGAACCCGCAGGTGGGGTTGTTTGATTTGACACTGAATCCCTGCGCTCTTTCGCCATGAAAACCTTCTTCTTCTCAGAATTCAGACTGAACTCAGTCTTGGCTGTTTTACTGGTGATCGGGGGGGCGGTCAAAGCGGCGGAAATTCCTGAGGCGGCAAAGGTTGATGAAATTCTGGCTAGGCATTGGCAAAAGCAGGGGGTCACGGCAAACGAGGCGGCTTCTGATGAGGTGTTTTTGCGGAGGATTTACGTGGATGTGGTGGGGCGGATCCCGACTCTTGAGGAAGCGACCGAATTTTTGACCCGACAGGACCCCGGCAAGCGCGGTCAATTGATCGATAGCCTGTTGAGCAGCCCAGGGTATGCCAGTCGGCAGTTTCATTTTTTTGCGGATCTGCTGAGGCTGCTGACGGATGGCCGGGACGCGATCGCTGGGCAGGCCTATGCTGAGTGGCTCAAAACGGCACTGAACGAAAATCGGCCTTACGATCAGATGGTGCGTGAGCTTTTGACGACAGAAGGCGGGGTGTGGGACAGTGGGGCCATCGGCTTTTATATGCGGGATCGGGGGATGCCGCTGGATCATTTGGCTGCTACAGTGCAGGTATTCTTGGGGACTCGAATCGAGTGTGCGCAGTGTCACAACCACCCTTTCGATAAGTGGACGCAGATGGACTACTTCAAGATGGCATCCTTCACCTATGGGATGGACACGCGTGGCGACTATGGCTTCCAAAAGAAGGACTTCATGGAGGAGGGAAAAAAGGGGCGGATGGACGCTGAGATGCGTGCGGACCTCAAAATGACCAAGGAAAAACTGGGCGAAGTCATGAAACCGCTGCGCTACACGCAGATCTCCGTGAATGACAAGCTGCCGAAACTACCGCACGACTATCAGTACTCCGATGCGAGTCCAGGGGATACGGTCATGCCGGCGGTGATGTTTGGCCATGCGGAGTCGCCCGAGTCGGGAGAAGAGCGGCTGAAGGTTTTTGCGGAATGGATGACCAGCCCTGAAAATCCTCGGTTCACCACGGTGATCGCCAATCGCCTGTGGAAGCAGGTGATGGGTGTGGGCTTGATCGAACCAGTGGATGAAATGATGGACTCGACCGTGCCGGTGAATGCGGAACTGATGACCTACTTGAGTGAGTTGATGGTGGCCAAGGATTACAATTTGAAGAGCTTTCTGCGTGTCCTTTACAACTCAGACGTCTATCAGCGGATGCCCTCTGTGAAGGGGGTGATGTTGGGAGAGGCCTATCACTTTCCGGGTCCGCTGTTGCGGCGGATGAGTGCGGAGCAGGTGTGGGACAGTCTGGTGACGCTGCGCTCGGGGAATGTGGACGAAAGTGTGCTTGAGGCTAACGCTGCCAATGAGGCGAGGATCGCTGCATTGGAGAGTCTCTATGAAGCGGTGGCGGGGAAAAGTCCGGTGGAGATGGTGGCTTCGGTAAAGGCCTCGTCAGACGAGGAGGGAAGCTCCACCAAGCGCATTCAAGAACTGACGAAGCAGGCGAGTGCTGCGCGGCAGGCGGGCGATGTGGCCAAGGCGAAGGCGCTTTCGGTGGAGGTCAACAAGCTGCGCAACAAGGTGAGGGACGAGGCTTTTGTCACGATCCTGGGAGAG
>JBIIUD010000682.1:0-2741 GCA_044340175.1 Verrucomicrobiaceae bacterium | reverse complement strand
GCGCGGTCAGCATTTCCTTTGGGTCCAAGATCTATCGATGCCTGACACCATCACTCAGTGGTTCGGCTTTGATGTGAACCCTCTGCCGATCATCATGGGCATCACCATGTTCCTTCAAATGAAGGTCACGCCGCAACCAGCCACCGCGGACAAAATGCAGCAGCGCATCTTCATGCTGATGCCCTTCATGTTCCTCTTCTTCTGCTACAGCTTTGCCGCTGCCTTGGCCCTCTACTGGACCACCCAAAACATCTTCTCCATCTTCCAGACCTACATCATGAAGCTCTACATGCCTGAGCCGAAGCTGCAAAAGGTCGAGCGTGCCCCCAAACCCGGTCCACCCTCCAAAAACCCATTCTTCAATCCCATGGGCAATAAGAGCGAAAGCCCCAAAGACAAGAAAAACAAGCCGCCACGCCTAGGGGGCTAGCATCGAGGTCGGGGGCAAACTCCGATTTCGGCCGCCATCCGACGGCTACCGCACGTCCATCAATGGTTCAGAGCAACCACTGGCCCTTCCGGCCTTCACTGATCGACCCTGAGCAGATACTCGTCATAGTTTTCATGCTGCTTTTCCCAAAACGCGACCGCCTCCGGAATGGATTTGAAAATCGGCACCTCACCGCCGCCGGGCTCCAGCCATTCTTGAATCGTCTTTAGCACGACCGGCGCACGGTCCGCTGGCAGCGCTGCCCCCATCGTCAGCATCATCTCAAAAAGGGGACGCTCAGGTGAGACTGTCATTTCGTCGATGGCTTCTGTCACCGCTTCCTTCGGCCCTTTCGTCAGCGCCTCCCGATAAATCGCCGCCCGGCTCTCGATCGGATACGTCGCACTCAGACTCCACGTCATTTCCCGCACATCAGGGTCCGCACTGGTGGCGGACTTTTTCCAGACATCCACCGCAGGCCCTACCTCCAAAGAGGAGGCAGACTCGACCGCAAAGGTCCTGATGTCTTTGTCCGCATCATCCAGCGCTGCCTTCAGCATGGCGTAGTTGTTGTCATCGCCCAGCGCCATGAAATGACTGATCGCATCCAACCGCTCAGCGGCAGTCTTGCCCTCACGGTAATGAGCCACCGGGTCCTTTCCCAACAAATGCTCAAGCGGATGCGGCGCTGATTTGACTTTGGGATCAGCCTCAGGAACACCGTTGAGTATTGGCTCGGGCGACATCTTGGCCCCGCCACCGCCGAGTGTCGCCAGCATCCACCCTGCGGCTGCAGCGATTCCCACCACCCCCGCAACAGCGGCTCCGACTCCGAGTTTAGTTCCAATTCCGGCCATGGCACCAATGAAACTGACCGCCTTTCCTTTGCAACCCGATACTGCCCTAATCCACGAACTGCAAAGCAGGGGTTGACGCCTCCCCCACCCCGGCGAAACTGCTCACCCTCATTTATGGATCTGGTCTCCATCGTCGAAGCCCTGCTTTTTGCCTCCCAAGAACCCCTCACCCTGGTTCAAATGGCGAATGCCGTCAAAGAAACCGCCAAGGACATCAAAGATGCCGCCGAAGGTGCTGAACCCGCTCCTGACTGGGTCCCCGATCTCCTGCAAACGGACGAAATCCAAATTCGTGGTGCCATCGACGCGCTCGTCGCCCACTATGAAGCCGACAAACGCGCCTTTACCGTCGTCGAACGCTCCACCGGTTGGCGTCTCTGCGCCCGTGCGGATTACGCGGACTGGTGCCGCTCTCTTTACCCTGGCAAAAAGCCACAGCGCCTGTCCCAACCCGCACTGGAGACGCTTGCCATCATCGCTTACCGCCAGCCCATCACCCGTGCCGGAGTCGAAGCCGTGCGCGGCGTTTCTGTCGATGCCATGGTCCAGCAACTGCTCGACCGCGGCTTGATCAAAATCGAAGGCCGCGCCGACTTGCCCGGACGCCCCCTCCTCTACGGCACCACCGACGCCTTCCTGGATCACTTCGGAGTGCGCACTCTCGATGAGCTGCCAAATGCCTCCGAACTCCGCCGTATGAAATTGCCCACTGCGGAATCAACCGGACAGACCGAAGGTGAAAGCGCACCCACACCTGCCGAACACCAGCTTTCACTCGAACCCGTCGCCCCACCCGCCGAGTCCTAACCTTTCCCCTCCCTACCCTCATGTCCCTGGACGAAGCCCGCGCTCAGATCGACGCCGTTGACCAGCAACTCATTAAGCTTCTCAACGAACGCGCCGAACTCGTCCACATTGTGGGCACCATCAAAAAACAAGAGGGTCTCGATGTCTATGTGCCTGGCCGTGAGGAGCAGCTCCTGCGCAAACTCGCAGCGCTCAACACAGCGCAGAAAGGTCGCCTCACGGAAAAGGCCATCCGCTCCATCTACCGTGAGATCATGAGCGCCGCGCTGGCCCTGGAGACCAGCATGAAGATCGCCTACCTTGGCCCCGCTGGATCTTGGACCCATCAGGTCGCCATCAATAAATTTGGCAACAGCGTCGAATACGTCGCCGACGCCAGCACCGAAGGCGTCTTCGACCGCGTCGCCTCCCGCGCCGTGGACTACGGCGTGCTTCCCATTGAGCACTCCACCGAAGGTGCCGTGCATCACACTCTGGATCGCCTCGTCGATTCTGACCTGCAAATCTACGCGGAAATTCTTTGGCGCGCCGAGACGGTCGTCATGGCCCAGGGCAATGGAGAAGAGATTGAGGTCATTCACGGTCATCCCCAGGTGCTCGCCCAATGTCGTCCCTGGCTGACCGAACGTTTCCCCTCCGCTCACCTG
>JBIIUD010000296.1:0-4721 GCA_044340175.1 Verrucomicrobiaceae bacterium | reverse complement strand
CAAAAATGGCATGATCTATCCGGCCGTCGTTATCGTGCTGGCGGTGGCGGTGATCATTGCCATGAGCTTCACGCTGGTCCCGGCCATGAGTAAGTTGTTTGAGCAGTTTGGTGCCAATCTGCCCTTGGGCACCAAGATGCTCATTTGGTTTTCCAAGCTGTTGTTGGAGCGTCCTTACATGGCCATGTTGCCTTTTGTGGGGCTTTACTTTGCCTTTCAAAACTTCGGCAAATTCACCGCCATCCCCAAGGTCCAAGACATCATTCTGAAACTCCCCATCGTCGGCAACCTGACCCGAAAGTCTGCCGCCGCGGTGAGTTTCCGGACCATGGCCATGCTCGTGGACTCGAACGTGCGCCTCACCAGCGCCCTCGAGATCACCGCCCGCGCTTCTTGGCACTACCACTACAAGGAGTTTTTCGGTCGCTTGCGGGATCACATCAACATTGGACGCAACCTACATGAAGGCTTCCTCATGGAGTCGCACTGGCTAGGGCCGGATGCGCGCACCATCTGCGGGATGATCGAGTTGGCCGCCGAAACGGGCACCGGCACCGAGATGCTCGCGGAGATCGCGGACGACTACGAGGAGGAGCTGGACAACCTCGCCAGCCAGATGGACAAGATCATTGAGCCACTGACGATGATGATCCTCGGTGTCTTGGTGGGTTTCCTCATTTACGCCATCTACGGCCCCATCTTCAGCCTGGGTGACGTGGTGCTGGGCAAAAAAGGCTAGGCTTCTGTCCCTGCTCGAGGCCCTCAAAACAAACCCGGACTCCGAATTCAGCCGGGGCGTGGTCGCAAGGCCACGCTCCGCTGTGAGCGGTCGGTTGCAAGAACGGACGGGGTGGCGGGCGTTCATGTGATCTCACCATGCCCGTCAGCCCCTTCACCGCCGCCACTCGTCGTCATTGGATTCGCCAAAGCCTCGCTGCAGGTCTGGGGACGCTGTGGACTTGGCGCGGTGCGGCAGCCGCTGAGACCGAGGGAGAGCTCTGGGCACTGCTGTCGGACCCGCACATCGCGGCCGATGAAACTTTCGAATCGCGCGGCGTGGTCATGACCACCAACCTCAAGCGCACGGTCTCGCAGGTTGTGAAGGCGGGTGTCAAACCGCATGGTGTCCTCATCAATGGCGACTGTGCTTTCCTGGATGGACAAGAAGGCGATTACAGCCAACTCCTGCGCTGCCTGCAGCCACTCGCTGAGGAGCGCATCCAGGTCCACTGCACATTGGGAAATCATGATGACCGCGGTCGCTTCCGCGCCGCCAACGCGCAACCGGGCGTGGACCCCCTGCTGGAGGACAAGCACGTTACGATCCTGTCCAGCGCCCTGGCCAATTGGGTGCTACTGGACTCCCTGCATGAGGTGAACTCGACCCCGGGGGTGCTGGGGGGAAATCAACTGGGCTGGTTGGAACGCACTCTGGCGCGCATTCCGGCTAAGCCCACGTTTGTCATGGTCCATCACAACCCACAGACCTCGGCACCAGAGGGCGGGAAAATCACGGGCCTCACCGACACCTCCGATCTTTGGCGTGTCCTCAAAGGCGCGCCACGGGTGAAGGCGCTGTTCTATGGGCACACCCATCAGTGGCAGGTGAAGCCACCGCAGGACGGCCTGCCTTGGCTCGTCAATCTGCCCCCGGTCAGCTATACCTTCGGCCCCAGCGCCCCCTCAGGCTGGGTAGAAGCTCGGGTCACCGAGCAGCAACTGACCTTGGCGCTGCGCAGTTTGAATCCCAATCATCCCCAGCACCGAGAAACCGTGGCGATCCCCCTCGTGTAGTTTCCTGCAGGTCGAAGGCACGGATGACTGGGCCTGGAACGAATGCTGACGACAGAAAGATTGGGGACAGAAAAATGGGGCCAGAGAGACCGTGGTGCGACCGGCTCGGTCGCCTGCATCAGCTTGGTAAAAGATGGGGGGGAATAAAACGCTGAAAAGCTGAAACGCTGAAAGGCTGAGCCGAGGCGAAGGGGACGAGCCGAGACAACCGGAACGTAGTGCAGATAGCCGAAGGCAAACAGTGAATGAAAAGAACTGCCCGCTAGGGCGAACTGAGCGTGGGGCGCGAAGGAGTCAAACGCTGAACAGGGAATACGGAAAACCAATCAAAAAGAGGTGACTCGAGAAGCCTGTGAACCTCAACCATGATTGAAAGGATACGATTGACGGTCGATACGAAAAACGGCTGCGAGATGTCCGTGATTTCGGCGCGTTTTAGTCCGTGTTGGCAACTCGCGCCCGGTATCGGGTGTGAAAAAGAACCTATGAATGATGAGAGAATTCGACTATCAACGTCTTGTGATTGGCTACCACGGCTGTGACAAAACTGTCCGCGACAGGGTGATTCAGAAAGGGGACACCCTGCGAGCTCAGCCAAAAAGCTATGATTGGCTGGGCCATGGAGCCTATTTTTGGGAGCATGGTCCTGCCCGTGCGCTGGAATGGGCCAAACAGCAAAAGGCGAGAGGGAAACTTGATCAACCTGCCGTGTTGGGGGCCGTGCTTCATTTGGGCCAGTGTTTTGATTTGCTCGATTCTGATTACACCGATCTTCTCGGAAAGGCCTACCCTGATTTTTGTCAAACGATGAGGAGTGCGGGCACCCCGATCCCCGCTAATGAGCCCCTGCATGCGGCAGACAGTGATCGATTGCTGCGAAAACTGGACTGCGCGGTGGTCAATTGGACGATTGACCAACTCGAAAGGGATGGGAGACTTCATTTCCACAGTGTCCGCGGCGTTTTTCAGGAGGGAGCGGCTGTTTTCCCAGATTCTGGGATTCACCAAAGATCCCACATTCAAATTGCCGTCCGTGATCCGGCTTGCATTTTGGGTTACTTCCTGCCATCCTCGAAAGCCTAATCATGCCGTTGTCCCAGCCAATTTCAAAACTTGACCTTCTCTCAGCTTGGAAACAAGCCAAGAGTCGGCTTGATTCGATGAGCACCCAGGAGCGGACGCAGACGCTGGTCGAGGCCGGCATCCTGACGGCTAAGGGGAATCTTCGGCAACCTTACAAAGTGCTTTCTTCGCCTGCTTCAGCTCGAGCGAGCGCCCGAAAGAGTCGGTAATCGATTCATAGGAATTCGAATTGCCGACCATGAGGGCCCACGGAATTCACGGAATTCGCGGACGGCACGGAACGAATGCTAACGACAGAAAGACCGTGGTGCGACCGGCTCGGTCGCCTGGATGAGGCTGGTAAAAGATTTGGGGTAAAACGCTGAGCCGAGGCGAAGGCGACGAGCCGAGCCGAGCCGAGCCGAGCCGAGACACACCGTGAATGAAAGGAACTGCCCGCAAGCGCACCTTGGGCACGCTTCAGCGTGCCTCCCCCCATTTTCCTGCCCTCAATCTTCCTGCCAGATCCCTCAGTGAGAGCCCACCGTGATGGCCCACGGAATTCACGGATGACTGGGCCTGGAACGAATGCTAACGACAGAAAGACCGTGGTGCGACCGGCTCGGTCGCCTGCATGAGGCGGGTAAAAGATGGGGGGGACTAAAAAGCTGAAAAGCTGAGCCGAGGCGAAGGGGACGAGCCGAGACAACCGGAACGTAGTGCAGATAGCCGAAGGCAAACAGTGAATGAAAAGAACTGCCCGCTAGGGCGAACTTAGCGTGGGGCGCGAAGGAGTCAAAAGTTGAGCCGAGACAACTGGAAGAATGGATGCGGACGCAGGTGTCCGCTACGCTGTGGGAATGAGGTAGTAGGCGGCGGGTCCACCGGAGATGAGGGTGGCGTCAATGCCCGTGTCGAACGTGGCCAGCCGGCCTCCGTGTTTGACGGCGAGACCGAGGAGGTAAATATCGGTGAGGTGCTTCGAGGGCGGCAGCCTCGGGAAAAGGCGGGTGTCGGAAAGGGACAGATCGTCTGGCCAGAACTGATGGCCGGGTCTGGAAAGAAGGCTCTGCAACAAGGTGCGCGCGGAGGTCGGGGACTCGGGTCCGGGGTCAGTTCCCAGACGCCCGAGGATGCGGAGAAAGCCGTGTTCGGTAATCGGACACGTCGCCCACCCATGAAGTTGTGCCTGCGGGAAAAAACGGGATGCGGGAGCATGATGGACGTGATTGGTGTCCACCAAAGCAATGAGCACATTGACATCAAGAAGGGCAATCATTGTCCCTGGGGATGCATCGCCTTTTGAAAGTCCTCTTCGTCGATTTCCTCTTGAAGGGCGTGGATCGTTTCAAGCGTCACTGGCTTGTCACCCGAACGTCTTTTGATCACAAAGAATCCCAGAGGCCCGAGTTCGTATTTCTCAGGGTTCGGGTTCGCCATCTCGGCGGCGGGGCGGATTTCACGGCGCAGGGCGCCTTCCACAATGGCCTTGAGGGTCGTTCTGCGACGAGCCGCAAGGGTCTTGGCCTCAATGAGCAGAGCATCATCCAAATCGAGGGTGGTTTTCATGATATGGGTGACAATATGGGTTTATGGCTCAATGTCAATATTGGTCGTGGGGCGCGATGGAGTCAAACGCTGACACGCTGACACGCCAACCCACGATGATGCCCACGGAATTCACGGACGACTGGGCCTGGAACGAATGCTGACGACAGAAAGACCGTGGTGCGACCGGCTCGGTCGCCTGGATGAGGCTGGTAAAAGATTTGGGGTAAAACGCTGAGCCGAGGCGAAGGCGACGAGCCGAGCCGAGACACACCGTGAATGAAAGGAACTGCCCGCAAGCGCACCTTGGGCACGCT
>JBIIUD010000295.1:0-4729 GCA_044340175.1 Verrucomicrobiaceae bacterium | reverse complement strand
GCCCGCCTTTTGTTTGCCCTTGTTTCGATGCCACGTCGGAATGTCCATCACCGATGGCACCCCCAGCCGCCGCGCCTCGATCAGCGCCCGGAAACAATCCCCCGACCATCCATGAAAACAGTCAAACCCTCCGCCCCGGAGCAGGCGTCCAGCCACCCAGGAGAGATACCTTTTTTTCGCACCATAGTAGCGCTGACTGTCCAGATAGGACAGAGCTCTCACCGGATGCCAGTTCAGCGATTTCAGAAACCGCTGAGGCACACGCTTCTGGTCGTTCTCAAAGAAAAGCACCCGACGCAGAAAATCCGCCTGCACCGAAGCCGTCACGCCCTCCAAAGAAGTCGTGTTCAACCCCGTGCCGCCCAAACCTGAACTCGTTGCATAAAGCAACGCCTCAGGCAGTGCTGACGCAGTCGGCGGCACCATTTCAGCCACCGATTCCGGCCATCCTATTGATGAAGGTAAACGGATCATCACGTCATCGTCGCGGCAAGCTGCCCGAAACCCTCAGGCCATTGCAGTACGTGTTCATCTCCAGCGGGCCAGACAACGGTTCCATTGTCATGAAAACACAACGGTTTTATTGCGGTACACCAGCACCTGATGACGCACGTGCTGCCACAAGGCTTTCGCCAACACCGTCTTCTCCAGGTCTCTCCCCAGTCTGACCAAATCTTCCACGGTTTCTTCATGGGAGACTCGAATCACGTCCTGATGAATGATCGGTCCCTGGTCAAGCTCCGCCGTTACGTAATGACTGGTGGCTCCGATGAGTTTGACCCCCCTCTCAAACGCTTGGTGATACGGCTTGGCCCCCACAAACGCAGGCAGGAAACTGTGATGAATGTTCAAGATCCGGTTGGGAAACGCCTCGATCATCGCTGGGCTGATGATCTGCATGTACCGGGCTAGCACGACCGTATCGACCTTCTCCTCCCGCAGCAGTTCCATTTGGGCTGCCTCTTGCGCCACCTTCGTTTGCGGGGTGATCGGAAACACCCGGAAAGGGATGCCAAAACGCTCCGCTGCAGGCCTGAGCGTTTCATGGTTGGAAACGATCACCGGAATCTCCACCGGCAACTCCCCCGCCTCATGCCTCGCCAGCAAATCGTACAAGCAGTGGTTTTCTTTGGTCACAAACAACGCCACCCTCTGTCTCTGTGTAGAAAAATGCAGATCACACGCCATCTGATGCCGCCGCGCCATCGGCGATAACCGATCAGCGATTTCCCCCTGTTCCAAGGTGAAATGCTCCAAACTCCATTCCACACGCATGAAAAAGGCATTCTCCAAAGGATCAATGTGCTGCTGAAGATCCAGGATGTTGCCCTGGTGGGAGGAAATAAAGCCCGTCACATCATGCACCAGTCCGGGTTGGTCAGGACAGTGGATGAGTAGGGTCGCGGTATTAGTTGAGGCCATGAGCACTTACTGTCGGACAGTTCACCGCCCGTGCAAGTCCCAGACACAGTTGCAACCCCCTCACCCCGTGCCACACTTAGATCCCGTGAACCGTCTCCTGCTCCTCATCCTCCTCCTACTGCTCCTTCCATTCGGGTTTGTTTCCTCGTCCGCCCAGCAAACGGAGCCATCTCATGCAAGCGTCAAACGCCAAGCTCAGGGTTACCTCTACATTGAGCCCAACTTGGCTCGTTTTGAGTTTTTGATCGACCTCACCACCGCCATCGAGTGGCTTGCTTTGCCTGATCTCACCGGAGAAAATCTTCCTGCCGCAGCCGCCAACTCCATTATCCCCAAAGCTTCTGCCCTTGCCACCACCTGGTGCTCAGCCCGCGCCGAGCACTTGCCACTTCAGGCCACTCTCGTCCTCACCCAGATCGTCCAGGGAGAACCCGGACGCACCTTTCCGCTCAAGCCTGGTGACCCCATCTCCAAATCCACCGCCATGCTTGGCTTCATGTGGGAGATCCCCATCAGTCCCCACCCACAAATGCTCCACGTCTCCTGGCAGGGCTTCATCGACCACGTCACCTCCCTGCCAGTCACCGCCTTTTTCGGCAGCACCTCAGAATCCCATACCCTCTCCCCCGTCAGGCCCGCTCTGACCTGGACCAATGAGGATCGCCTCTCCCCGCCGCCCCCCCTCGCCTCCGTCCCTGCTCTGCCGGAGGCTCGGTACATCACGGTTCCCCTCGGCAGTATCCTTTGGTTCTGTTTTGGACTGCTTTTCTTCATCGCCCTTCGATTAAAGGGCCACCGCTTTCCCGGTGGCGCTACCCCCTTCATCTGCGTCTGGCTACTGGGTGCCCTGCTAACCTATCCCCTGATCTTTTTAAAAATCCCTGCGCCCGGATCCGCCGCCCCCACCCCCATCTCCACCCCTGCAGAGGCCGAGGCGATTGCCTCCCCTCTTTTGCGCAATATCTACCGCGCCTTTGATCACCGCCAGGAGAGCACCATCTATGATCTCCTCGCCCGCAGCGCCGACGGCCCTTTGTTGAAACAACTCTATCTCGACACCATCTCCGCGCTTTCCCTGGATGAATCCGAAGCCGCCCGTGTTCACGTCGCTGAATTCACCGCTGAAGTCGAGGAACTGACTTCCCATCCAGACGACGGCTCCTTCACCGCCAAAACCTCTTGGAGCGCCCTCGGTACCGTCGGTCATTGGGGTCATTCCCACACCCGCACGAATGTGAACCTTGGCCGCGTCACGATTCGCCCCGTCGAGGGCTCCTGGAAAATCACCGCTCTCGAAATGCTGGATCAGAGACGTCTTTAAACTCCCCTCAATACAGACCCATCTTCGTCAATATCTTCTCCAGCCCCTGCTGGAATTTCGGCACATCCACCTGCGGCGGCTGATAGCCAGGCTGGTCCGCCTTGAGGCTGAGCCGACCCATTTGATCCAAGAACCACTTCGTCTTGGTCCCATCGCTGAAAGTCGCCGAGCCACTCACCAACGCTCCAGGGACAATCAACTCATCTGCCGCCATCTCAAACGGCACGGCCCCTTCTGCTGGGACGCCTTCATCCGAAAAAGCCTCTTCACCCAGATCAGCAAAGGCCTCTTCATCACTTTCAGCCATCGCCTCAGCAGACGCAACTGGCACCGCCGCAGCCTCTGGCTCGACCTGGGGTTTCACCGTTTTATCCTTCAGATGAACCTCCAAATCCACGGCCAATAACCGCGCCTCCATGTAGGTCATGGTCAAACCAAAATCCTTCTTCAAGCGCGACTGAATATCATTCAAAGTCGCACCTTCTTCAGCCCATTGGCTTACCGCCTGCTTTTGTTCGTCCGTTAGATCGGCCATGTGAAATGTAGTTTGATCAATGCTCCCCTCGCCAGCTCATAGGTTCTTTGCGAGCTTTTTCGCCAGCTTATTGAGCTGTGTCACCTCTTCCGCCGTCAGTGCTTTACCTTCAGGCACATCGACCAGTGGCAGCAGTTCCGCTAACCCCGCTCGAATACTCTTCAGCGGCTCCTTCTCATGAAGGTCCGGGTTGATGCCCTCCAGACTCGCCGCGTAATACTCCACGATGTCCCGGCGACCCAGTTGCCGACTTTTCTCCTCGGTGTAGGCCGCATTCACAGCATTGGTCGAAATCTCAAATCCACGCAACCAACCGCCCAGACTGATCAAGTGAGCGATTTCCACATCCCTCAATTGCAGCATCTCTGCCTCCACATCCGCCTGCGTCTTCGCCAGCTCCGTCCTCAAACTGCGCCAGTCTCCCTGCACACTGTTTTCCAGCAGACTTTGCGTGTGCCGATTCATCCGCGTTCCTGCGCCCAGGGCTTTCGCATACTTGATCATCGCTCGGCCCACATCCTCCATCGCCTCTACCTTCTCACATTGTACCACCAGGAAACCGTCAGCAATCAACGCCCCCAATCCCAAGGAGACCGCCACCCGGTCTCCCGGTGGCCTCTCCGCCACAGGTCGCTTCAGCTCATCATAGGACAGCGTGCCCAGTCCACCCATGATGTCAAAAATCTTCCCTATCGATGGCGTGGTCCACTCGTTGATCCCAAATTCTTCCCGAATGTGATCATCACCCAAAAAATCCTCCGGAATCGGCGGCAGCTTGGTCGGCTTCACTTCCTTGTTCTGCGCGCTCACCAGTCCAGGCACCCACATTCCGGCGAATGCGAGCACCAGGGCCGTGCTTCGAACGAAACGGGCTGCGGGAAAGGTCCAACTCATGATTCTTCATAATTAACGAGTACCCGGCGCATTTCCAGCTTCATTCTCAATTCTTCACTTCCTTCCACAGCACTCCCCCGCCCTTTTCACTTGCACCTAGCCCCCGCCTCTGGTGTCATCTGCTCGGCCCTAAAAAATATCTCTTATGTCTGACGAACTTACCGCCGCCCTCAGCGCCCCGCTCCCCGCAGACGACGTTGCCGCCATTGACGAACTCCGCGCCACCTACGCCCGCCTCACCACCGAACTCAGCCGGGTCATCGTCGGTCAAAACCACGTCATCGAGCAGCTCTGCATCTGCCTCTTTGCCCGCGGCCACGCCCTCCTCATGGGGGTCCCCGGCCTCGCCAAAACCTTGCTCATCAGCAAACTCGCCGAGACCATGTCGCTCGTCTTCTCCCGCATCCAGTTCACCCCTGACCTGATGCCCATGGACATCACCGGCACCGACATCTTGCAGGAACTCCCCGGCGGCAAACGCGCCTTCGAATTCGCCAAAGGACCCGTGTTCGCCAACATCGTCCTCGCCGACGAAATCAACCGCGCCCCCGCCAAAA
>JBIIUD010000294.1:0-4738 GCA_044340175.1 Verrucomicrobiaceae bacterium | reverse complement strand
GCTACCGGCAGAGGCGATCACCTCGGCACCCAAATGATGCGCAATCTGAATCGCCGCCATGCCAACGCCCCCGGCTCCGGCATGAACCAAAATCGTTTCCCCCGCTTTCATGTGGGCCACGGTTTTCAATGCGTGCCAAGCCGTCATGAAGACCACCGGCAGGGTCGCCGCTTCTTCATAGGTCAGATTGGCTGGCATCACTCGCATGTCACCCGCCCGCGCCAGCGTGTGCGTGGCGATGCCAAACACCGCCAGGCCAAAGGCTTTGTCGCCCACCTTGAGGTGCGTGACGTCAGATCCGACCGCAACCACTTCACCCGCCACTTCGTCACCGAAGATGCGCGCGTCGATGGTTTCCGCCGGATAAAGCGCTAGGGCTTTGAGCACATCGCGGAAATTCATGCCCGCTGCTTTGACTTTGATCAGCACCTCATCTGGAGCGCACACCGGCATTTGGAAGGAAGTGAAATGGAGGCTGTCTAGCAGGCCGCGTTCTCTCGATTCCAAACGCAACGGCACGGTGACATCGAGAGCTTGCTCACGACTGTCCATGCCGCGCGACAAACGCTGGGCATACCGCGCTCCACCGCGCAAGGCCACCTCGCGTTCCGTGTTAGCGGAAAGCAGCTCATGCCAGAGCAATTCCAGATCCGACTCGCCCGCCACAGGTGGCAGGTCAATGCCACGACAGGCAAAGTGCGGATGCTCACCCAAGATGACCCGGAAGATCCCGATCGAGGGTGCCTGCGCGACAGCGGTGGCCGAGACCTCCCGCCCCGCCGCCTGAGCACCACGGGTGATCAGGTCAAAGCGCAGTTTCGCCACCGGCATCGTCTCTTCCAGGGCATGCGTGAGGTGCAGCAGCGCGTCAATGCCCATCAGTGCATCCTCGGGTTTCATGCCCGTTTGCTCATCGAGCGTCCAAAGATAAACCAAATGCTCCGGTGGCGCGTCTTGCTGCCACTCGGTGAACAACGTTTTGAAATCCTCCGCTTCATCGGCCCGGACCGTAAAGTGGTCGCCTTTGGATTGAGAGAAAGTCTTGCCACGCTTCACCACACGGCAGCGACCGCCACTGGCTGCCACACGGCTGGCGATCACGTCCGCCAGATCGGAGGCATCCGCGAACACCACCCATGAGGCTTCCACCTGGGTCTCCTCATCGTTGACGAGGTCCACGCTGCCCAGTTCGGCAGCGGCTTTGCGGGCCAGCACGGCGATCTGGCCTTCACCATCTTCGACGTGAATGCCGGGGATCGAGCAAGTTTCAGCAAAGCCCACCTCACGCAGCACCGCTTCCCATTGGGCGCGCTGGAGCAGCGGTTGTTCAGGGCGCAGATCGTGATCCGTCAAGTGCCACCACCCGCTGGTCAAGCCAAACACCGCTTCAGTCCACAGTTGGGGTGTGGCCACATCGACAAACATCAAGGTGCCACCGGGCTTCAGCAGTTCATGCAGAGAGGTCAAAGAAGACCGCACATCTGCCACCGCATGCAGCACGTTGGTGCCGACGATGAAATCATAGTCGTTCGCCTCAAAGCCCTGCTCGAGAGCGGGTTTTTCGAGGTCGAAGATCTTGCATTCCACCTCTGGGAAAGCCGCCAGCTTTTGGTTGGCACCCGGGAAGAACCCGGCTGACACATCCGTGAAGGTGTAGCTATGCACGCCACGCTCCAACAGCGGCAGCAGCTGCGCGGCCAATCCAGCCGTGCCTGCGCCGACTTCGAGAATACGCAAACCGCGCCCCTCTGGGAGTTGTTGGGCCACTTCCTGCACCGCCCGGGTGATTGCCGCCATCCAGTGACTGGACAGCAGACCATCGCCATAAAATTGATCGAGCAACTCCGCGCCAGCACCGCTGAACAGGATCTGCACCGCATCTTTTTCGCCGCGCAAGATCGGCCCCAAGTCACCGCATGTCGCCGCACACAGCTGGCCCTCTGGCAGATGCCCGGGATGCTCAGCAATGAACTTCCGCAGCAGCTCGCTCGCCGCGTCTGCCGCTGGCGCAAAGGCTTTCGTGGCTTTGAATTGACCGGCTTTGCCCGTCAACAGGCCACGCTTCACCAGCTTGGCGGCTAACCGCCCAAACACCTTGCGCATCGGAGCGGCCACCCCCAGCGAGTCCGCATCAAACGCCGTCTTGGCTTTCTCGCTTACACCCATGGCCTGCAAGCCGTGCGCGATTTGGGCCGCAGCCAGATCATCCTCTGCTGTCAGCACCGCTTCGAGCTTGGCACGCCCACGGACAGCAAGCACTTGCTCCAGCGTTTCGGTGGCTGAGTTCAGCAGATTTTGCAACGGCACTGGCCCGTCTTTTTGGAGTTCCAGAGTGGACGCAAAACGCTCCCAGCCGACGTGATAAATCAGATCACGACCGCCACCGGAACCGCCTGTGCGCCGCGCCGCCGCCATGCTGATGGCGCGGAAGCCATCCACCAACACACAAGGCTGTCCCGCTTCATTGTACAATGCGATGCGGCCTTCAATCAGTTCCTCATTAAAATGCAGCACACTGGCCTTGACCCGGCTGGACGCTCCGGGCGATTGCAAGAACAGGATCTTCGCAAACCGCACTGGCAGTTTCATCTTTGCCCGCCGGTCTTCCACCGTCTTGGCACTGGCAGAGAAGACGTGCAGAGCGGCATCCAGCAGCACCGGATGCAGCGCATACTCAGCCGCGCGTTTGCCCGTGACTTCAGAGAGCGAGACGCGTCCGGTGGAGCGACCCCCACCAGCGGCCAGTTCCCGCACCGCACGGAACTCGTCGCCATACTTCAGCCCCAGATCACTCATGTGACCATAGAACTGCCCCACGCCCTCCGCCTCTTCGTCAGCTCCCGGAGCGGTCCAAGCGGTGTGCGCAAAGGAAGACTCCGTGCGCTCACTCCGCATCGAGCCCACCACGTGCACCGACCAGGAAGCCGCCTGCTCAAACTTGCTCTGAATGGTGAAGGTCCGCTCGCTAGGCTCATACGTGAGCTCCATCACCAGACCGGTTGGCGACTCACTCAAAATGAGCGGTTTGCGAATTTCGAAATCCTCAATGGCAAACGGACGCCCTTCAAACAGTTGCACCCCAGCCTCCAGCGCCATCTCCACAAAACCGGCTCCTGGGAAGACGATGTGGGTATCCACCTTGTGATCTTTCAGGTAGGCCATGTGGCGATTGTCCAAACGGGTGAGCCAGGTCGGCGTGGCACGCGGCAGGCGCATGTCCAGCAACCCTTTACCCCCTGGGCCGAGACGACCTTCGCGCAGCTCGCTGGATTCATGCCACCAGCGGGCGCGGTCCCAAGCATAAGCTGGCAGCGCCAACAGCGCGCGGGAGGGCGTCATCGCCGCAAAATCAATCGTCACACCGGCACGATGCAACGCCAGCACGGAATCGAGGAAGGACTCATATTCCCTTTCACGACGTGCGGAAGGCGTCACGGGCGCTTTCAAATTGCGGGCCGTTAAGCATTCCTGAATCGACACCGAAAGAGCAGGGTGTGAGCTGATTTCTAACCACACATCCACACCGTAATCCGCCACCGCATTGACGGCAGAGACAAACTGAACCGCCTGCCGAATGCCCCGACCCCAATGCGGGCCCGTGCAGTCTTGACCGTCGCAGCGCTGGCCCGAAACGGTGCTGAAGAAAGGAACCGTTTCAGCCTGCGGCTTGAGATCCGCCAAGGCCTTGGCCAAGGCATCCGCCGCTGGCTGCATCATGGCGTGGTGGAAGGGGTGATCCACCCGCACGAACCGGGCAAACACCCCTTTCGGGTCCAGTTCTGCACGGATCGCTTCCAACGAGGCACGCGGCCCCGAGAGCGTTAAGGATTTGGGACCATTGAACGCCGCAATGCTCACCGTGCGGTCATGCCGCGCGATCACTGCCAGCGCATCCGCCTCGGTCAGCCCCACCGCCAGCATGGTGCCCTCACCTCGAGCGCACTCGTGCATCAAACGCGCCCGCAGCACGATGATCCGCGCGCCTTCTTCTAGGCTGAGGATGCCTGCGACACAAGCCGCTGCGATTTCACCGACGCTGTGCCCGACGATGGCCGCCGGTTGCACGCCCTTGGATTTCCAGAGATTCGAAAGCGCCACCTGCATGGCGAAAATCGCCGGTTGGCCGATCTCCGTCTGTTGCATCTTCGAGTCCGCTTCGTCCCGAGCCAATTCTTCCAACAGTGAGAACCGTGCGTGCGGCTTCATTGCCTCCGCACAGGCTTCCATGGTGGCGCGGAACACGGGCTCGTGCTTCATCAACTCACGGCCCATGCCCCACCACTGGGGCCCCTGACCGCTCATCACAAACCCGATGCGTGGCGCGTGCTCTTGACGCGGGGTGAACGACTCCACAAACTGGCTTTTGGCCGGCTCCACTGAGTAAGCCTGCAATTCCTGCACCAAGTCCGCCGTCGAGCGCACCAGCGTCGTCATGCGATAGGCATGATGATTGCGGCGGGCGCCCAGGGTGTAAACCAGCGCGGGCAGCATCGGGGTGGAACCATTGCTTTTGGAGTGCTCATCAATCCACTCACTCATCTTCCAGGCTGCTCCTTGGAGCGCCTTTTCCGAGCGCGCGGAGAGCACGATCGGCCAGGGCTGTTCCTCTGCCACGTGCAGTTTTGGAGCGGTCGCACGCTCGGGTGCTTCCGCCACGATGCAGTGGGCATTGGCACCGCCGAAACCAAACGAGTTGATGCCGACCAAACGCGGCCCCTGGGTTTCTGGAAACGGCTCC
>JBIIUD010000293.1:0-4742 GCA_044340175.1 Verrucomicrobiaceae bacterium | reverse complement strand
CGCTGCATGACGCGCCGCGGCGGCTGGCGGACCTGATGCGGGAGTCGGAACTGAGGGGGGTTGAAGTGCTTTTGATTGATACAGCCGCGGGATTGACGGGGCTGAGTGAGGCGGTGGTGAAGGCGTCTGATTATGTGATTGTTCCCCAACAGGCGGAGCCGCTGGCGGTGAGGAGTTTGCCACACCTGCTGGAGACGCTGGCGCGGTTTCGCGCGGAAGGGGCGGGGGTGAAGCTGGCGGGCATCCTGCTAAGCATGGTGATGGAGGGCCAGGAGATGAGTCTGCAAGTGGCACGGGAGTTGAGGCAGATGCTGCCGCCGGAGCTGCTTTTCAAACAGAGTATTCCCAGGTCCCCGAGCTTTTTGGAAGCAAGCGCGCACGGGGTGCCGGTGGCGCTGCTGAGACGAAACCCACCACCTGAGGCGCTGCTGTTTGATCAAGTAGCAGCCGAGTTGGAGGAACACACTGGATTGAAGAAAGAGCGCGAGCCGCAACACCGCCATGCAAGTCTCTTGGATTGATACGGACCAACTGAAAGGACTGCTGGCGCGGCTGGGCGACAGTGTGCCCCCGGCAAAACCGGGCGCGCAAACCTGGGAAACGCACACGATGCCGGAAAGTCTGGTGGAGGCTGCGCCGCTGCCCATGGTGAGTGATGACGAGGTGGTGGAGAAGATCGAGTCTGCCCAAGCAGAGGCAGAGGAAGAAGTGCTAGGATGGGCTGCGGCAGGAACGGTGGCGGAGGCATTGGCGCGGAGGACGATCGAGGATGGGGACAACCAGCGGGAGGGGGCGACACCCGAGGAAGTGGCCCCGGAGGTGGCGCGCATCCGGGATCGATTGAGGGAAGTGCGGGAGCGGGCGGAGGCGGCGGGGCTGCTCAAACGACCTGCTGTCGCGGCGGCCCGACCGATGTTTCAGGTGGCGGAGGTGTCGGCAAAGGTAGCAACGAAGCCGGAGATCTCTGCGGAGCCGGTCAAGGAAGAGGCACAAGGGCAAGGGCAAGAGCAAGAGCAAGAGCAAGAGCAAGAGCAAGAGCAAGAGCAAGATGAGGCGTCCTATTTTGAAGTGCCAGTGGGGTCTGTGGTGGAGCGGTTGGAGGCTTTTGCGCAGTGGGCTCAGCGGCGAGTGAAGCCCGGGGAACTTGTGCTGCTGGATGAACACGGAGATGTGCTGTGGGGAGCGCAGGCGAAGGGGGCTCTGATTTTATCGGCGATGATGGCGGCCAATGCTTTGAGCCGATCCACTGCGGCGGGTGCGTGCCAAGCGGAAGCGGCGGTGATCCGGCAGGTGCTCGGCAGTGGGGGCGAATTGGCGGTGCTGTCATGCCCGACTCGGGCGGGTTTGATTCATTTGGCCGTGGAGCATCCGGGTCGGCTAGGGGACGCGGCGATGCGGATCATGGGGCAAGCGCTGGTGTCGGCGATCGAGGTGTGCAGCTGATAGGACGCGCTTTTTGATCAATGGCGAGTGGTATGGAGACTCGTTGTTGATTCGGAGGTCAGGCTACCGGGGTTTGCCGATGCACCAAAGGTTGTTGTGACCGCGAATGAAGAGGTGGCCGTCGGAGACGGCGATGGAGCCGATGACTTTTTCACCCAGAGAGTTGGTGGCTAAGAGCTTAAAGGTTGGTGAAGCGTTGAAAACGAAGGCGTCACCACCTTGGTTGACGGCATAGCAGCGTTGGTCTGCGGTCAGCACGAGAGAGGACCAGTTTTGGCCAGTGGGTCCCGGGCCAGCGAGGCGCTCCTCCCAAACAAGGGCGCCTGTTTCCAGGCTGCGGCATTCGGCGATGCCGGGGTCAGTCAAAATATACACATGTCCCTCATGGATAACGCCTGAGCCGATGCGCTGACGTGTTTTGGTGGCCTGCCAGAGGCGGTGAGTGCCTGTGATGTCGCCATTGCCACCAGATTTGACAGCAGCAGCCATGCCGTTATAGCCACCCATGCCAACGATAATGCCTTTTTCAGAATCATAGAGAGGGGAGGTGTAAACGAGGGCGTTGAGGCCTTTGCAGGTCCATAGCTCTTTGCCTGTGTCTGGAGCGTAGGCGCAGACGCGTTCCGGCCAGGTCATGAGGAGTTCGGGACGGCCGTCGATGATGCGGGGCACGGGATCGCTCCAGGAGCCGAGCCATTTTTTCCCGTCGCCCTCACCGGATGAGCCGCCGGGTTCATCCTGCTGCCAAAGGATGGAACCCGTGGTTTTGTCCACGCAAACAAGAAACTGACGGGCACCGGGGCCGAAGTTCAGGTAGCAGCGATCGCCGTCGATGACGGGAGAGGTGCCGTAGCCCCAGATATGGCGTTGTTCGCCCAGGTCCAGGGACCAGCGTTTGTTGCCAGAGAAATCGTAGCAGTGAAGGCCGGCGGAGCCAAACCAGACGATGATGTTTTCACCGTCGGTCGCAGGGGAGGCGGCGCAGGGAGGATTGGTCTTGTGGGTGAGCTCCGGTGTGGTTTGGATGATGCCTTTTTGCCAGAGCAGCTTGCCGGTGCTGCGGTCGTAAGATTGAAGGAGGCGCTCCTTGCCAATGGCCTGAGTGATGAAGACGCGGTCCTTGCTGACGATGGGGGTGGAATTGCCTGGCTCGGGCAGGGGGGATTTCCAAAGGATGGTGTCCTTTTGTGACCACTGGGTGGGAAGATTGGACTCGGAGGTGGTGCCGTCGCTCATAGGGCCACGCCACATGGGCCAGTCGGCAGCCCTGCCTGGGAGGCTAAGTGTGAGAATGAGGGTAAGGAGGATGTGGTGTGGGTGCATCAGTAAGCAGGGTGATGGTCGCTTTAGAATAAACATGAAGAGGTGCAGGGGTGTCGAGACGAAAACCTGAAGAGGGTGGTGGAAGTTGCGTGTGGGCGTAAATTGGGTGTATGGATGGGTTAAGACGTTACTGAACATGGAACTGGCACATCTTTACCTTTCAGCCGAGCACACTTACTTCGGGCATCACGGCAAGCCGCCGGGAGAGGCTCCCATGGTGGAAGTGGAACGGGTGCGCTGTGTGGCAGGGAAGGGGCTGGAGGGAGATCGCTTTTTTGATTGGAAACCGGACTACAAAGGCCAAGTGACGTTTTTTGAGCAGGAAAATCTGGAGTGGCTCGAAAGGGCTCTGGGGGTGAGCGGTAAGCCTGCCTCTGTTTTTCGGCGCAACATCATTACCCGGGGACTGCGACTCAACGGTTTCATCGGACAGGAATTTGAGATCCAAGGAGTGCGGTTTTTGGGAACGGAAGAGGCCAAACCCTGTTACTGGATGAATACTGCCTTCGGCGAAGGCGCAGAACAGGCCCTGCGTGGGCGTGGGGGTTTGCGCGCGAAGGTGCTGAGCGATGGCTGGTTGACACGAGGTGCCCTTGATCCATGAGCGGCGCGAGGGTTGGGTTGCTACTGGCTGGGGGGCGCTCCGTCAGGATGGGGCGGGACAAGGCGTTTTTGCCCTGGAGAGGCAAGCCGCTGTGGTTATGGCAGGCGGAACTGCTGCGGGCAGCAGGCATCCAGCGGTGGGTGGTGAGCTGCCGGCGGGAGCAGGGGCTGGCCGAGGAGGTGATGGCCTGGTCGCAAATGAATGACATGCCTGCTGAGGTGGTGTTTGATCCAGAAGGAGAAAAAGGCGGGATGCTGGAAGCGATCACTTTAGGGCTGGGTCAAGTGGCCGGACGGGCCTTGGTGTTGAGTGTGGACATGCCACAGGTGACAACGGAACTGGTGGAGCGGTTATGGGGTGCGGTGGAGGCTTTTGACGGGGGAGCGCTTTTTGTGGGAGAGCGCGGTCCAGAGCCGTTTCCTGGCATCTATGTTCCGCAGATGCTGTCAGAAGGCGGCAGTGGGGGGGCTTTGAAGGCGGCACTCGCTCAATGCCTTGCAACAGGAACGGCAAGGGGGCTGCAGCTTGGGAGCGAGTTTGAATCTTGTCTAGCCAACTGGAATCATCCAGAGGATGTGATCGATTGATGGCAAGTGTCTGCGGTCGCCGAAATTCGTGTTGGCAAGTGGGTTGTATTGTGGTCGTCTCCTTTTTCCTTTTCTCTTTTTTCAATGGCTACTTCTTCTAATCCAGATCCTTCAGATGGGCGGCGTCCGTGGTGGACGGGAAGCCGCCCGGCGTGGCGGTCGCCCTGGAGTCTGGATGAAGGGGATGAGATGGGGGAGGGAATTGAGTTCACACCGGAAACGGAAGCCTCGCGCCCACCGGTCCAAGTTTCCCCTGAGGTCGCAGAAGTCCGACCTGTGGACATGAGGCTTGTTGAACGGGTGGTATTAGCCAGACATCACTCAGAGGTGCCAATGCCAGAGCCAGAAAGCGAAGAAAAGCCTAATGAGCAAACGGAGGTGCCGCGCGCGCTGGCGGTGGAAAAAAGGCGGGCTGCTTGGGGGGCTCGTGAGGACGAGGAGGCGGAGGAGGACGAGGACGAGGACGAGGACGAGGACGAGGACGAGGACGAGGACGAGGACGAGGCGGAGGACGAGGACGAGGGTGATGAGGATGACGTGCCGGTGAGTCGCCGCCGGCGTTTGATTCCGAAGCGGGTGGGGACTTCATGGGGGAGTTTGGTCTTGATGGCCATGGCGGTGCTGAGTTTGACCTTTGTGGCATGGCTTTATGTGGCGGATGCCCCTGCCATTGAAGACAAGGACCTGGTGTTTTCGACACCCGCCGATTTGGTGCCAACGATCACGGCGCCGGGTAGGTTGGAGGTCTTTTTGGGGAGTCTAAAACCAGTGCCGACGCCGGAACT
>JBIIUD010000511.1:0-3452 GCA_044340175.1 Verrucomicrobiaceae bacterium | reverse complement strand
TTTATCATCTGGATCCTGATCTTCCCGGTCAGGGTCGGGTCCTAACCCTGCGCGCCACCCCGGGTCAAACCGGAGCGCACTGGTCCAGCCCCACGTTGACCCTGACTCAAGGCTCCGCTGGCCAGACGACAGCGATCTTGACTCCCGGCCGCCACCTCCTGCGCCTGCACCCAGCGTCGGACGCCCCTGCCGTGCATGAGGTGCAGGTGACGGTCATCCAAGACTGAGGCGGTTATGGCTTTTTTAACAAACGCCCCGGCAGGGTGAGGATGCCTTTTGCGGCCTTGCCCGCGCCTTTCACGGCCCCTGCCGCTGCACCCACTCCAGCACCGCCCACGCCGATGACGGCCCCACCGACAGTGCCGCCGACCTTTCCCGCCGTGCCAGTCATCAGGCCAGTCACACCCGTGAGTTTCTCCAGACCAGGAGCGTAGCGCAGTCGCCATTGGATGCGGGTGAAGGGGCCAGTGCCTTCTAGGGTCAGCAGTCGGCCCAACAGCATCGTGGGCAGGCCCACGATGCCCCGCAGCTTCGCTCGTGCGGTCAGCTGCGCCTGCTGAGAAGCCAGATTCAGGGTGCCCTCCGCCTGAATCTCGGTGACCGTGCTCTGCAGCTTCAACTGGCTGATCTCTAGGCGCTCATCCTTCAGCAGGTGATTCAGCTCCAAGCGTGACGCGGTGTCCTTGGCAAAGCCGGGGGCGATCTTGTCAAACACCAGATGCAGTGGGCCAAGCAGTGGCAGGCGATAAAACAGGGCGTCAGAAATCTGAAGATGGCCCCCGCCCTGGATGCTTGCCAGGGAAAAACCGCCGCCACCCTGCCACGTCGCGTCCAGGCGGCCGACCTGCCCTTCCTCCATGGCCAGGCTGCGGCGCAGGTCAGGAATCTGCGCGCCTTGCAGGGAAAAGCCGACTACCGACCAGTTGAGGTCGGGTTGGGTCTGCAGCTGCGCTTCTTTGATCTCGGCACGCCCACCCCACAAACCGGTTTGAATTTGCTGCAACTGCAGTGATCCGCCTTTCCAGTCGAACGCCATCTGCGGGCTCTCCAGGCTGAGCTGCCGCTTTTCATCCAGAGTCAGACCCAGCTTGCCCTTCATCGAGACAGCGCCCGCTAGCTGCGATCTTTGAGGCTTAGCCCAAGAGACATGACCCTGCGCGCGCAGGTGCAGCGGCGACTCGAGCGCGACGACACCGTGCAGACTTTCCGCCAGATGCGGAGCCGCTGCGCGCAGCACAGGCAGAGGGTGCAGCACCGCCAGTTTGGCCCGCACGTCCACCTGTTGGCGCACCGTGTCCACTACCAGCATCACCTCCTGGCCCGGTACCTCAGGCGCAGTCGTCAGGCGGGAGATCACCAGCGGCTCCGGATTCCCGGTCAGTTCCCAATCAGCGGTGATCGCCAGGGCGGCAAAGGTTTGCCCCCGCCACTCCAGCGCGCGCCCGTCCAGTTCCGCCCGGAAGTGGTAGCCAGGCCCTGCCGTCCGCTCGAACACCCGCAGCTTCAGCCGGGGCTCCTCTTTACCCAAGCCGCGTATCTTCAGCCAATCCCCGAGCACCCCGAGAAAAGCCAGATCCGCTTGCTCCAGGCCGCGTTCCCTGGACTCGCTCGTGACCGGGGCCACCGCCGTTGCAACATCCCCTTTTCTCAGCGCCTGAATCTTGAGGAAGACCATCTCTCCTGCCAAATCAACGCGTAGCCCCTGAATCTTTCCCAACCATTCCTCCAGGTGAATGCCCTCCCGGTCCACCTGCATATTCATGGTCAAATCTGACACTCTTAGCCGCTCTTTGCCGTCACCCACGACGAGGTCGCTGCCGTTGGACTCCACCGTTGCGCTGCTCCAGCCGCCCGCACCTCGGCGCACCGTCACACTGTCCCAGGCCAGCAGGGATTGGGTTTTCGCTTGGTCGCGGTGCAGCTTGAAGCCCTCGAACGCCAAGCCTAAACCCGGTGTCAGTGCGGCCGACTCCCAGGACACATGGATGCCGCGTGCGGCCAGTTGCTCGTGCATCGCGGCCGCTGCCCGTTCGCCTAGCCATGAGCGCGCAAGCCACAGACTCGCGCTCACGATGAGGAGCAGCCAGCCGAAACGCCGCCGCCAGCGCCCTCGCTTCACAGTCCCGGTCGGGACGGGGGCAATCTTTGATTCGGCGTTCATCTATGGAGAGATACGCCTGTCCTCACGGTGATCATGCGTAGTCAGTCCTTTCCACGGCTGTTCAGGTGTCTGCGTGTCATTTAACTCTGGCAAAAAGTGACAAGGGCGGTATCCTCTGGACCCGCCCCTTCGGAATCGCGTCTCAACCATGCCTGTCCACCGCCTACCCATTCGTCGCTATGCTGGGGCATGTTGTTTGATGGGTTGGCTCGTGATGGGGGCGCTCCTGATCACCCAAGGCTCAGCCCGCGCGGCCGACACGGTGCGCTGCCTACTCGCCGACGGTTTCGATTTCCCGGTGGGTAAGCCCGACGCCGTCGGCTACTACAAGTTCCGCGGCTTCTGGCCCAATGGTCACCTCGGTGAGGACTGGAATGGCAAAGGCGGAGGCGACTCCGATCTCGGGGATCCCATTTACTCCATGGGGCGCGGTGTGGTGGTCTTTTCCGATGATGTCCGCGTCGGCTGGGGGAACTGTGTCATCGTCCGCCATGCTTACCGAGACACCACCGGCAAGATCGACATGGTGGATAGCCTCTACGCCCACCTGCATGAGCGAAAAGTGAACGTCGGCCAGTTGGTGGAAAAAGGCCAGATCGTCGGCACCATGGGGGGTAACCGAGGCATGTATGCCGTCCACCTGCATTTCGAGATCCGCAAGAACCTGCAAATCGGCATGAACCGCTCCCAATTCGCACGCGATTACTCGAACTACCATAGCCCCACCACCTTCATCAACGCCCGCCGCCAACTGCCTGCGAGCTTCCAAAAAGTGGATGTCCCCGTGAAAACCTTTGCCGACTATGGCAAAACGCTGGCGGATGACCCTCCCGGCGGCTCTGGGCGCGGTGCCACCATCCCGATCTTCACCCCTAAGGACGACAAGAAGACTCCCGAAACCACCTCCCCCAAAGAGGATACCGCCACCACCGATGAGGATGACTTCTGGTCCAAGCTGAAGAACAAGATGTCCAAAGGCAAAGTCACCGACAGCCAGGGTCAAACCCCCGCGCCAATGCCACCGTCCGTACCAGCACCACCACCACCGGCAGCGAAGTAAGCCGTTTTTGCGATCCCTAGCGTATCCTTTTTATGCGCATTGGCATTACCGGAGCCACCGGCTTCATCGGCACCCACGTCACCCAGCTTGCCACTCAGCGTGGGCATGAGGTCATCCTTTATTCACGCCGTGCCCGTCCGGGTCGCAGCGCGCTCGTCCAGCCTGCGGATGCTCCCTGGCAACTGCCCCAGCCCGAGCGTCCGCTAGATGTCCTGCTCCACCTCGCTGGTG
>JBIIUD010000291.1:0-4767 GCA_044340175.1 Verrucomicrobiaceae bacterium | reverse complement strand
TACCGCCAGAACAACGTCGCGAGCCCACCTAAAACCAACCGCGTGTGGTTCGATGACATCGTCGTCGCCACTGAGTACATCGGGCCCATTTATCAGCCTTAAAGCCCGGCTGATTGGCATAATCCTTCGGCAGCTAAAGCCATCACTCTTCATTGTCTTTTCTTGGTGAAAACAGTTTGGCACTAGGTTTCACCACTCTACCACCAACGAGAGCCTAAAGCGAAGGTGCGACACTCATGGGTTCGCATCCAATGGTACTTCAGGCAGATGATGCCTCATGAACATATCATTCCCTCTTAACATCCAATGGACCACAATCGCCTGTGAGATCAGGGAGGTTACGGTTGTATTCACTTCAGCTCTTTTCTCCAACCATGAAACTTCACCTTTTCATTCCCTGCGGCATGACGCTAGCGCTGTCCATTCTGCATGCTGCGGAACCCGCCGCTCACACTTGGCCTCAGGTGGATCAGCCGCTCATCGTCCCGGCGGACAAAGCACCGCAGCTCGGGGCCGGTGACTTCTCCATCTCCGTGTGGGCTCGGGCCGAAATGGGGGACCGTCTCACAGGCGACCTCGTCAGCCAATATGATGTACAGAAGCGGCGTGGCTTTCATCTCACCCTCAAGAGCAATCCCGGCGTGACTTCGAACGTGTCGAACTGGCGGCACTTGCAGTTCGGCATCGATGATGACAAACCGGGCGCGTGGCGTGACTGCGGGCGACCTGGAAAGGCCTTGTTTGCCTTTGCAATGGCGGCGCATGAGGGTGCTCTCTATGCGGGCACCTGCGAGCCGGGAGCGGGTGACAGCGGGCAGGTCTATCGCTACGAGGGCGCGGACCGTTGGACATCGCTCGGCCCACTCGACGGCAGCAACTCGGTTACAGCACTCGCCGCTTTCGAAGGTGCGCTGTACGCCGGCACAGGCAAATATCGCGTCGCGGGCTCTAGCCTGCCGGAATCGGAAAACCAGCAGCTCGGCGGGCGGGTCTATCGTCTTGATGGCGCGGCTAAGTGGGTCAATTGCGGCCGGTTGCCCGACACGGAAGCCGTCGGCGGACTCGTCGTATTTCGGGGTCGGCTGTATGCCTCTTCCTTGTACAAACCCGCCGGCTTCTTCCGCTACGAAGGCGGCACCGAGTGGACGCGGCTACCGGATGCTATCGGCCCGGAGATTCAGAGCGGCACCCTGGGGCCACGACGCGTCGTTTCACTGACGGTGCATGACGGCTTCCTCTTCGGCAGCAGCTACGATGGCGGGCGAGTGTATCGCTTTGATGGTGAAACGTGGGCCGATTGCGGTCAGATCGGTGATGACACCCAGACCTATGCCTTCACCCGCTATGAAGGCCGACTGCATGTCTCCATGTGGCCAAGTGCTCGCGTGTACCGTTTTGAAGACGTTGGACGCTGGACCGACATCGGCAAGCTCGGTCAGGAACAGGAGGTCATGGGCATGATGGTGCACAACGGACGCTTCATCGGTGGCACCCTGCCACTCGCCGAAGTTCATGCCTACGATGGCAGCGGCAAGTGGACCCTCTGGCAGCGACTCGACCACACTCCCGACGTGAAATACCGACGCGCCTGGACCATGGCTGAGCACGCTGGCGAGGTCTTCTGCGCCACACTCCCCTCCGGCAAGGTATGGGCGGCCCGGCATGGCCGTCAGGTCTCCTGGGATCACGCCCTGCCCGGCGGATGGCATCACATCGTCGCGGTGAAGACCGCAGGTCGTCTCACTCTGCATGTGGATGGCAGACCGGTTGCCGAAACCACAGCATTCGATGCCGCCGGGTGGAATCTTGATTCCACCGCTCCCCTGCGGCTTGGCACCGGCATGAATGGCCCCTTCAATGGCCAACTCGCCGATTTGCAGATCCACCGTCACGCCCTCGCTGCCATCGAAATCAAACAACTGGCCGCGCAGCCTCCTCTAAAGTGAGACTCGAGTCTGTCAGAACGCCCGAAGTCCCTGAAAGTCGCTCCACCCATGCTCACATCCCCTCAACCGTTTGTCAGGTTCATCGTGGTTATGACGCTCCTATGGCACCAGGCCTCCACTTCGCTTGTTGCGGACGTCGTGCGACTGAAAGCGGCACCCTCGCCTGCCGACAATCCCCTCAAAGGGCTCGTGCCCTACTGCGATTATGATGAGGAGAAACGGTCTCACTTTCCGCACAGTCTGGAGTTTGACTATCTCTCTTTGGCTGAGCTAATGCGCGGCCCGGCCAGCTTTGATTGGCAGCCCATGGACGCCTTGCTGGACAAAATCGCCGCACGCGGCAACCAGGCCGTGTTTCGTCTTTGGATCGAGTATCCCGGCAAGCCAAGCGGCTTGCCGGAATACCTGCGTGAGCAGGGGGTGAAAATCACCTCATGGAAAAACAAAGATGAGAAAACCACCTGCCACACGCCGGATTACAATGACGAACGTGTGGTGATAGCACTGGAGTCCTTCATCACAGCCCTCGGCAAACGCTACGATGGCGATGCACGCATTGGCTTCATCACCGCCGGACTGCTCGGCTCCTGGGGCGAGTGGCACACCTATCCGCGAGAGGATTTGTTTGCCTCGCCGAAAACTCAGCGACGCGTGCTTGATGCGTATGAAAAGGCCTTCAACAAGAGTCCCATCCTGCTGCGCTATCCGGTGGGAAAGGACGACGATCACTGGGCGGTGAATGCCCATTACAATATGGGCTTTCATGATGACTCCTTTGCCTGGGGCACGCTCGATCGCGGTAAGAAGGACGATTGGTTCTACATCCCGCTTTTGAAAAAAGCTGGTGCCGAGGCCCTGAACAAATGGCGCATCCAACCCATCGGTGGCGAGGTGCGTCCGGAACTCTGGGGCCAGATCTTTGATGAAAGGCCTGCGCATCCGCAGGCCCAGGACTTCGCCGAGTGCGTGCGGCAAACGCATGTGACATGGCTCATGGAGTCCGGTATGTTTAAAGAGAAAGCCAAGCCCACTCGATATGCTGGTGCGGTGGCCCAAGTCCGCGAGATGGGCTACGACTTCCATGTTTCCACCGCTGAACTGAAACGCCAAGACTCGAAGCTGCACGTCCATCTCACCGTCCTGAATCAAGGCGTGGCCCCGTTTTATCAAGACTGGCGTCTGGAACTCGCCGCGCTCGACGCCGATGGAAAAGTCACGCATCGCTGGCCTGTCGATTGGAAGCTCACCGGCCTGATGCCAGGAGATGCGGCCCGCGAATGGAAAGCCTCGGTGAAGCTTCCTCCAACGAAGCTCATAGGCCTCACCCTAGCTCTGCGAGTCATTCATCCTCTCGCGAATGGCAAGCCCCTCCGCTTCGCCAATGCCGAACAGGACCGCCACGCTCCAGGTTGGCTCAGCCTCGGTGTGCTGCCGTGAAATCGATCTTTTTTGGCAAGAAGATTGAGGGGCAGGAAGATTATTCCAATCACGGCTTTCCAATTTTCCTGCCCCCAAATCTTCCTGCCAAATCCTTATGCCCATCCACGTCCCCATCACCTTCCCTCGTCTCTCCGAGGCAGAGATGCTTGAGGTGGATTATGACGTGATGAAGCATGCCTTTGCGTGTCATCGTGAACTTGGGCGCCTCTGTGACGAACTCAACTATCAGGCCGACCTTGCGGCGAAGCTCGTGGAAGCTGGATTCGATGCTATTGTCAGAGAAATGCCCGTCACGGTGACGTTTTGCGGCTTTGAGAAGGTCTATCAACTCGACCTCGTTGTACTCAACCGAGTGATCTACGAACTCAAGACAGCTTCAATCATCACCCAAGCCCACATCGCCCAGCTTTTGAACTATCTCCTGCTGGTCGGAAGCAATCGCGGCAAGATCATTAATTTTCGGCCAAACTCGGTTGGCAGCGAGTTCGTCAACGCACCTCTTCTTCCTGAAGATCGGTTTCGGTATCAGGTGCGGCGTGAAAACTGGTCAGCTCCATCCAGACTCACCGAACTCGTGCTCGATCTTCTTTCTGACGTCGGAGCAGGTTTGGAAGTGTCCCTCTATCTCCAGGCCATCACCTGGCACCTTGGAGGCGAAGAAAAGGTGAATCGCCTGCTACCACTGCAACGCGGCAACACCAAGCTCGCCGCCCAGCGATTTCACCTAATCAACGATAGCGAAGCCTTTGCCATCACAGCCTTCCCCCTTTCTTCGATGCGCAGGCAACAGAAGCACCTCCAAACCCTGCTCTACCTTAGCCCACTCAAGTCCATCCACTGGATCAACACCACCGTTCATCATCTGCATCTGCTAACCCTGACTCGATGATTCAGCCGGAAGATTATTCCAATCACGGCTTTCCAATTTTCCTGCCCCCAAATCTTCCTGCCAAACTCCGAAACTCCGCATGAAGCACCCGATTCACCTCATCTGTTTTGTCGCCATCTCTGGCGTTTTATTGCGTGCGGACGAAGACTTGGCTGCTCACAAACAATTCCTGAATGAACACTGCAGCAAATGTCACACGGGTGAAAAGCCAAAGGGTGGTTTCGATCTGGGATCTTTGTCGCAGGGCCTATCAAATTCAGACTCGCGAAGGCAGTGGCTGAGCGTGATGGAGCAGATCGAGACCGGTGAGATGCCGCCTGAGACCAAGCCGCGTCCGCCAGCCACTCAGGTGGAGGCTCTGACCGCGTGGATCAGGCAAAAGGCAGTGCAGGCAGTCGATGGCCGCGTGGTGATGCGAAGGCTGAATCGTGCCGAGTATGCCAACACCGTGCGCGATTTGCTCGGCGTGGAGGTCGATCTGGCCGATCTGCT
>JBIIUD010000290.1:0-4777 GCA_044340175.1 Verrucomicrobiaceae bacterium | reverse complement strand
ATCATCAGGGCGACTGGATTCAAACCATCAAGGAGGGTCAGACGGACCTTCATCTTGAGGTCCAACATTAGGGTTCGAACGTGCCCAAAAAGGCGGGCCGTCTCAAGGAGAGGCGGGCTGAATTTTGAACGCGCGACTGGACTCACCCGGGAAAAGAATTTGGGGTCGGCGTTCACTCTGTGCTTCTTGATCGCCAAGTTTCTTGAAACTGTTGAGGAGAACCGCCGCGGCTTTGGCGGCTGGTTCGAGACGTATGGAGGAGGTGCCCGCTGCAGCAGGGCATGTCGTTTTGCATTGAGCAAGGAAGTGAACTTCGGAAGTGGCCTCTGTAAATGGCTCTCCGGTGGCGCCGTCGATGGGGATAAACTCCCAGGTGAGGGCGGCGGCTTTTTGATCATCAAAAAAGAAGGTGATCGCAGACTGCACATAAGCTCGGGCCGAGGCGAGTGTTTCAGCGCGTTCTTGTTCGGATTGATCCCGGAACCAAGGTGCAGGGACGGGGGGCATGGTCGTGGGGTCTTCGGCAAGAAAAAGCCTGGGGTCCAGGTTGATGCTGAACGCTGCCGCACCTTCCGCGGTAAACTTGGCCTCAAGCGTCAGTGACGGCACCTGGTGAGCGTGAAGGGGCGTCGGATGCAGCAGCGCCATTGAGGCGAGCAGACCCAAAAGCAGAAATCGAAGCATGAAATGGTTGGAAAAAGAACGAGGCACGGGTGAGGGGGCTCTGGGTGAAGTGAAGGGAAGGATTAGAAAAGGGCGAATAGCGCAGACTAGCCTAGTGTGGCAAGGGATGAAAATGAAGGAAGAAAAGGGCTCGATTTTATGAGCAATCGCCGTGATTCAATCCATACGGTTCCAAAATCGACAAACTTTTGCAGGTGAATTGATGGCCATTCTTGACTTCTGTCGCCACAGTTGCTTCAACCAATACTTCAATACGACTAAACATGGCTGCGATGCTCAAACTCGAAGAAACTGGTGAGATCTTTTCTCTCCATGACTTCAACCTGATCGGACGAAGCCAAGATGCCACCATTCGCCTCCTGGATACGGGAGTGTCCCGCCAGCATGCGACGATTCGGCGTGATGGGAAGCTTTTTTGGTTAACGGACCTTGGCAGTGCAAACGGCACCTTTGTGAACGAGGTAGCGGTTTCGACTCCGCGCGCGTTGCGGCACCGCGATTTGGTGCAGTTTGGAACAACGGTGTTTGTGTTTGATCATGAGGAGTCCGATGTGACCAAGGAGCTGACCGTGGGAGCGGGCACTCGCACGCAGGTCATCCAAACCGTTTCTCTGCCGGTCAAGTCTGTGAAGGCAACGCTGCTGGTCGGGGATTTGAAGGATTTCACGGCGATCTCGGCGCAACTCACCGCCGAGGAGGTGGCCGCCATGCTGCGGGAGTGGTATGCGGATTGTGAGGCCATCCTGAAACCGAGAGGCGCGGTGATTGACAAATTCATCGGAGACGGTGTCTTTGCTTATTGGCCAAGCGCGGATGACGAGATTCGGATGCGGGCTCTAGAGGCGGCCCGACTGCTGAGTGGGCCGCCAGTGACGCCGTCTCCCACAAGGCGCTGGTTGCATCAAAACTTGGGAATCAACGTGGCGTGTCATGTGGGCCTCAACGTGGGCTCAGTCGCTCTGGGTGCGATGGGGCGCGGAGTGAATACGGCAGTAGGAGAGGCGGTGAATGTGACCTTTCGGATCGAAGCCCTGACCAGAAAGCTGGCGGAGCCCGTGCTTGCTAGTGCGGCCTTTGTGAGTGGTTGCAAGGCCATGGAGGGGCGCTTCAAAAAAATGGGGCCACATGAGCTGAAAGGTCAGCCGGATGCGGTGGAGGTGTTTGCTCCATTGCCACCCTCAGTTTGAGGGCGGTGTTTTTTTGATTTTTGTTTGAATAGGAAATCGGCAACTGGCGTCAAAGCGTGCTGAGGAAGGTCTCTGAACTCTCCTCATTCATTCACACACACACTAGCCAACCCCCATCTCATCATGAGCACCTCACTCCGTTCCATGTTAACCCTTGCTACCGGCCTGCTGCTTTCGTCTTCAATGATTTCATGCGTGGGGCCCTATGGATATGCTGGGCCGAATCAAAGTGTGGGGGGAGTCTTAGGCGCGGGGGCAGGTGCTTTAGCCGGCGCAGTGATCGGAAATCAAAGCGGGCGTCCGTTGGAAGGCGCGGCGATCGGTGGCGCGATCGGTGCCGTCGCGGGTTCCGCCATTGGCAATGCCCAGGACCAAGTGGTTTATGGTCGTCCCCAACCCTTTTTCGGGAGTGCGCCGGTGGTATACCAAGATTTTATTCAACCGGCCCCCGTGATTGTTCAGCGGCGCTACGTTGCCACGGGATTTAACAATGGCTGGGGCGGGGGTTGGAATCGGGGATGGGGCGGCGGCTGGGGTGGTGGTTGGGGCGGGGGTTGGGGCGGTGGTTGGGGTGGGAACTATTGTGCGCCACCGCCCTGCTGGTAACTCGACCAGGGGTGGCAATAAACTCGGTTGAGTAAGCGTTCTATCTCGACATGAGATCACGCCGTTCTTTTCTGAAAGCCGCCGCCAAAACAGGCACTGCCGCAGTGGTCGCAGGTTTTCCGACGATCGTTCCCCGCCACGTTCTCGGGGGATCTGGTTTTGTGCCGCCAAGTGAGAAAATCAACATCGCTGTGATCGGCGCTGGTGGAAAAGGCAAACAAAACACCAAGGAACTCCTCAACCATGATGATGCTCAAGTGGTGGCGATTGCCGACCCGGCTGCGTTTTGGGATGTGTCGATGTTTTATTACAAAACGGACGCGGGCCGCGGGCCGGTGAAGAAGATGGTGGAGACTCACTACGCGGACAAGACACCCAATTACAAGGTGGCGGAGTATGAGGATTTCCGGCAGATGTTAGAGCAGGACCAATCGATTGATGCGATCGTTTGCTCCACACCTGATCACACGCACGCTTATGTTTCGGTGCTAGCGATGCGTGCGGGTAAGCACGTGTATTGTGAGAAGCCACTGACGCACAACATCTGGGAGGCACGGCTGGTCTCTAAGGTAGCCAAGGAGACGGGGTTGGCGACCCAGATGGGCAATAGCGGTCATAGCACAGAGGGCATCCGGCAGACGGTTGAGTATTTGCAGGCTGGCGCTATTGGAAAGGTGCAAGAAGCGCACTCATGGGTGCCCGCGACGCGATGGAATCCAGGTTTGAGGGGCCTTCCTGAGGGAGCCATGCCGGTGCCGAAGGGACTCAACTGGGACCTATGGCTAGGGCCACGCGAGCCGAAACCCTTCCATCAGGCCTATGCGCCGGTGGCTTGGCGGGATTTCTGGAGCTTTGGCTGCGGGGCTCTGGGGGATTTTGGTTGTCATGACATGGATGCGGCAGCGTGGGCTTTTGATCTGCCCGCTCCAGAGAGCGTGGAAATTCATGCGGCAGGCTACGCGGATGCGGACATTGCTCCGTATGGGGAGATCGGGTATTATCACTTCCCGGCACGCGGAGATCAGCCTGCTTTGAAGCTGACATGGTATTCAGGTGGCTTGCAGCCGGAACACCATGAAGCGTTGCCAGAGAACTTCAAGCTACCACGGCGCGGAGTCATGTTTGTGGGGGAAAAGGGAGTGATACAATGTGACGGCGCAGGCGGTCCGCCACGGGTGTTTCCAGAAGCGGTGCGCACCGCCTTCGAAGCGCCGAAGCCCAGCATTCCCCGCTCAAAAGGACATGTGCGGGATTGGCTTGACGCCATCAAAGGTGGCCCGGCTGCGAGCTCAAACTTCGACTATGCGGCACGGTTGACGGAAATCACTCTGGTGGGCGTACTTTCTCTCAGGCTGGGCGGGAAGAAAATTCACTGGGACGCAACGAACTTGAAAGCAACCGGACTGCCCGCAGCGGACCCATTCATCAACGAGCCGATCCGCAAAGGGTGGGAGTTCGAGTGAGACAATTCGAAGTGAAATGATTCAGCGCTTCCGTACTAATTTATAATAATATAGCAGCTAACATTTGTTAACAAACAGGGATATTCCGCTATGGTGGTGGGATGGCGAGTTCCGAGAAATTGATTGGAGAAGAAGGGCGGGACCCTTTGGGGGTGGTGCGGGCTTTGACGGGGCCTTATGTGGGTATGGGTAGGCGCTCGAAGTGGCGGCGGCGGATCAAGGAGTTGGCGGCGGGGCCTTCGACGTGTTTCCATTTGATGTCGCGCATTTGCGATGGGTTGCCGTTGTTTGATGAGACGGATAAGGAGGCGCTGGTGATTGTGCTGCGCAAGCTGGCGCGGTTCTCCGGGATCAAGCTGCTGACTTACTGCGTGATGGGCAATCACTTCCACGCGCTGGTGCGGGTGCCGGAGCGCACGGCGTGGTTGCAGCGGTTCGAGGGCGTGGAGGGTGAGGCGCGGTTGATGCGGCACCTGCGGTTGCTTTACAGCAAAACGTTTGTGGCAGGGCTGGAGCTGGAATTGGCGGAGTGGCGGCGAAATGGGCGGGCGGCGGAGGCGGAGCGCTGTGTGGCGGATTTGAAGCGTCGGTTCTGCGATATCTCGGTGTTCATGCGGGCGGTGAAGCTGCGGTTCAGTCGCTGGTTCAACAAGCGGCATGGGCGGCGTGGCTCGTTGTGGATGGGGCGCTTCAAGAGCGTCCTGGTAGAAGGCAAGCAAACGGATGCGGACGGGGTGCAGGTGGATGCGTTGAAGGTGATGGCGGCGTATATTGACCTGAATCCGGTGCGTGCGGAGATGGTAGAGTGTGCGGAGGCGTATCGGTGGAGCGGTTGGT
>JBIIUD010000289.1:0-4783 GCA_044340175.1 Verrucomicrobiaceae bacterium | reverse complement strand
AATTCGTTCAACAAGATTTAATTGTGTTTTCCATATTTTTCGGACTTTCAATCTACTCATGAGTCTTTGTGGTCACGATGACTGGGCTTTTCGTCCTTCCTCAGAAGCCCCTTTCGCTTACACTAAGGTTTTCACGAACCTCGCTGACGGTTTCACCTTTCTCGGTCACGGCCTGGGCTCGATCCCCTTCTTTCCTTGTTCGCAGCGTTTTGTCGCGCTGGTTCGCAGACATTTGGGTCAGTCACACAAGCAACCCGAAATCCGACATTGGCAGCACCAGAAAGGCTTGAGCATGGGGAACTCAGTGCCGTGCACCCTCTGGGCAGCATTATCAGAATAATGAAGCTTGCTGGCTCTCTAAAGAATGCTCAATTTATAGAAGAACTGACATTTCAGTAAAATTTATATTTTTCTGTTGATTCCATCCAATCCATTTATTATAATTACCAGATTCGAGGACATCATCATGCAGCCCAAACTCTTCCATCGCTCTCTTTTTGCCGCCCTTCTCTTGGCGCTTGTTTCACCTTCTCTAGCGAAAGGCGCCAACGAAGGACTGCGCATGTTGCCTCCGGAGTACGAAGCCGCCGCTACCCGACTCCGCGGTCAAGCACCGGCGCAGTACGACTTCTCCAAAGCGCTGCTGGCAGACGTGCTGCGATTCCTTGCCACGGATGCTGGCATCTCCTTTTTCTCGCTCCCCGATGACAGCAAAGAAGGCAGTCAATTGATCACCTTCTCCATCAATGCGAGTCCGTTTCAAGTCCTCGAAACGCTATGCCGTGCGCACGGACTCGCCATGATCCCTGAAAACGACATTTGGTACATTCGTCCAGCCGATGACCGGGAGCTGTTGGGCAAATCCTACGAGATCCGGCACAACGCCCTTGAACGTGTGGAAAAGATTTCTGGTGCGAGCGGATTGGGCGGCGGCGCGGGAGCTGGCGGTGCTGGGGCGGGCGGCGCGGGAGGCGGGGGCGGTGGCATCAGTTCGGGCGGCTTGAGCCTGCAGGGCCCCACGGACTCCTTTGCGGTCAAACGCAGCGAGATCATCAATGACATCCGAGCGATCCTTGACCTGCAACCCGAAGAAATGGAAATGCAGGCCCAGATGGGTGGCGGTGCGATGGGAGCCATGGGGGCGATGGGAGCCATGGGCGGAATGGGTGGCATGGGAGGGGGTGCCGGAGGCCAGGATCCTAATGCCGCGGCGAATGCGACCAATTCCAATGAACTCAGCGCCTTCCGCCGGCCAAAAGTGATCTGGAAATCAGACTCCAACACGCTCTACGTCGTTGCCACTCGCCTTCAACACCTCTGGGTCGAAGGCTATCTTGAAGCGGCCGACAAGGTGCAACCCATGATCGCCATCGAGGTCAAATTTCTCGAGACAGCGCGTGACCCACGGCGCGAATTCGGGGTGGACTGGACAGGCACCTTTGAATCAGGGAATTTCCGCCAAGTGGACACCATCACCCCGGAAGTGGGCGCGGATGGCCAAACCACCAACACCGTCACCTACAACTCGGTGCCTACCAATGGCGGCTTTCGCACAGACTTAGCGCCTCTGTTGACGAGCATGGATCTCAATGATGTGGCCAGTACCCTGGCCTGGCCGCAGATGAGCATCTTGAGCGCTCAAGACATCAACGTGAAACTGCGCGCCATGCTGCGGGACGAGACCACCACCACGACCTCTTACCCCCGCATGGTCACGCTGAACAACCGCGAGGTTCAAATCCGCAGCGTGGTCAATCAACCTGTTCTGAGTGCAGCCTCATCGGCCACTCTCGGCACGGGGGCGACCACGACTCAGCAGATCGAATACCTCCCCATCGGCACCGTGTTGAACATCCTGCCCAAGAAAATGGAAGATCAAAAGGTCCACCTCAACATGGCCATCACCGTCTCCACCATCATCGGCAATGAGGTCATTTCCGGCAACCCCTACCCTGTCGCCTCCTCCCGCGTTTACAGCGCTCCGGTCGAAGTGGACTCCGGTTACACCGTGGCCGTTGGCGGTTTGAATGAGGCCAAAGAGCGTGAAGGCGAGACCGGGGTCCCCTTCCTCAGCAGAATCCCTGTGCTCGGCTACGCCTTCAAATACAGGAACCGCAGCCGCAATCAAAAGAACCTGATGCTCTTCATCACGCCGACGCTGATCGACGCCAAGCACGGCGGTTTACCTGCGGAACCCCAATCCGTTCTGCCGCAGAAGCCCGAAGAGCAAATGCCAGCCGTGCCGAAGATCGATCAAGAAAACGGCATACTCATTGGCGGTGCTGACAGCGTGCCGAACGCCGTGGCCTACCTTGAGCGCGAATACAAGGTCATCGAGCAGACGGTCAACGAGTCGCGCGCCACAGACGAAGACACCAAAAAGCTGAAGGAACTCAGCACGGCCATCGATCACCTGCGCGGCCAGATTGAGGCCATTCAGCTGAATGAACCGCACCGCGCGGAAGAGATGAGCCGCTGGGACTACCCGTTGAAAGAGATCAAAACCAAGATGGTCGGTCTGCGCTACCAAATGTTTAAGCGCAAGTATCTCTGAGTTCTATTTCGTTCCAATCCCCACAGCCCAAAACAAACAAACAACCCGCCCCGGTGTGATCCTCGTGATCCACCGGGGCATTGTTTTCCCCACTCACCCGCCCGCATCACAAAAACACCACTCCCCGCCACATTCGCCGTAGCCCAACCCTTGCGCTTTCGATAAGGAGGCGACGTCATCCTTTCACATCATCATGGGTAAAGAATTCAACACCACTCCGCAAAGCGTCCCACCAGTCGCGACCAAGTACCGCCGTATTCAATCCGCGATTCCGCACCCTGAAACGCTGCCCATTCTCGACTCTCTGCGCAAGCATGAACCGCTCTCCATGCGCGGCATGCCGCCCATCGTCTGGGATCGCGCGGAGGACATCTCCGTCTTCGACAAGCATGGCAATCAGTGGCTCGACTGGTCCAGCGGCGTGCTCGTCACCAACTCCGGCCATGCGGCCCCGGAGATTTGCGATGCCATTCGTGCTCAGGTCGATAAAAAACTCCTGCACAATTATGTCTTCCCCAGCGCCGAGCGCGCTGAGCTGGTCGAACTCATTCACTCGGTCTCCCCCGAGGGCCTGGACAAGGTCTTCCTGCTTTCCACGGGTTCGGAAGCCACCGAGTGCGCCATCAAGCTTTCCCGCGCTCACGGCATCAAAGTCGGCGGCCAAGAAAAAGTCGGCATCATCGGCTTTGACCGTGGTTACCACGGCCGCACCCTCGGCTCCCAGCAGGCGGGCGGCATGTCAGGTCAAAAAAGCTGGATCGTCAACATGGACCCCGCCTTCATCATCGCCCCCTTCCCTGATGGTTATTGGGAGGGCGACTCGAGCTTTGACGCGTTCCTGGCCGCCATCGACAAAGCCGGCATGAAACCCTCACAGATCGCTGGCGTCATGATGGAAAGTTACCAGGGCGTTGGCCCCGACTTCGCGCCGGTCCCTTACATTGAAAAACTCCGCGCTTGGTGTGACGAGCATCAGGTCGTGCTGACCTTTGATGAGGTGCAGGCGGGCTTTGGCCGCACCGGCAAGTTCTGGGCCTTTCAGCACTACGGCGTCAACCCTGACCTCATCTGCTGTGGCAAAGGCATCTCCAGCGGCATGCCCCTGTCGGCCGTGATTGGTCGTGCCGATATCATGGACCAGTTCCCTCCTGGCTCCATGACCAGCACCCACACCGGCAACCCGATCTGCTGCGTCGCTGCTTCGGCAAATATTCGCAAGATCCTCAAAGACGACCTGACCGGCAATGCCGCGCGTCTCGGTCCCATCTTGTTGGAGGGTCTCAAAAAGATCCAGGCCACGCATCCTGAGGTCATCGGTCATGTCACGGCGGTCGGCCTCGTCGGCGGCATGCAGACCGTGAAACCCGGCACGAAGACGCCAGACCACGATCTTGCCCACCGCATCATCGAGCTCTGCTTCCAGCGCGGCCTGCTGTTCTTTGCGCCCGTCGGCGCCTGGGGACAGACCGTCAAAGTCAGCCCTCCGCTGACCATTCCTGAGGAAGCCCTGATGGAAGGTCTGGCCGTGCTTGCTCAAGCCACAGACGACGCCATCGCCGAGCTCTCCTGATCGGAGCCGACAGCCTCATTGCAGTCATAGGCACGCCGAACCGCAACTCGGCGTGCCTTTTTTTGTTAGGCAGAGGCGCCCCTGCCTGGGAGCAAACTGAACCACCGCTCCTTCACCTGCCGGGACAAACTCGGCTGTGCCATACTGATCCCACGACACCCGCCCATTCTCCGGCTTCCGCCAACATGATTGGCACCGGGGTTCCATCAGGCCGCCACTCGTAAGTTTCCAAGTAATGCTGAAGGGGATCAAGCAGCAGAGCGCCTGCTCCAGTGGCGATGCCGCCTCCCACGATCACTCGCTCTGGATCCAGCACGTTGATCAGAGACGCAATCGCCACCGCCAGCCGCCGCACCGACTCGTCCCACCAAGCACGCGCCTCAGCGTCTCCTGCCGCAAGCGCCGCCACCAGCTCCTGTGTGGTTTGAAATCGACCCCCCGTGCGCTGCTGAATCGTCAGATTACCCATCGCCAATTCCACACTGCCCGGCATCCCACAGGCATCCAGTGCGCCATCCGCATCCACACTCACATGGCCCAAATGCCCAGCACGGCCGAGGCGCCCGCTCAGCAACCGTCCCCCGGAAAACACCGCCCCACCGACACCTGTGCCGAGAGTCAGCAGGATGACATCCTGACAACCGCGTCCGGCGCCGGTC
>JBIIUD010000288.1:0-4797 GCA_044340175.1 Verrucomicrobiaceae bacterium | reverse complement strand
CGCTGGGGATTCGGGTCAATGTTTGTGGAAAGCGGACCCGGGAACTGGAGTGGAAAAGCTGAGATGCGTGGAGTGAAGACATGGGAAGGCGAGAGGCAGCGATGCAGCGGCTTGCGCCACGGGGGGGCGGGCAACCAGGATGGTTGCTCTACTTTAGGCTTCGAGACTGGTGCAGAGATTGTGGAACGCGCGGACTTCTTCGTCGGTGGCGACACCAGCGACGATGTGGCCGGCGAGGCTGCGCATGAGGTAGGCCTTTGCTCCTTCCAGTTCCAAAGTGGCGATCACATCGCGAATGATCGCTGCGAAAGTATTTCCATTGTAAAAGCAAAACGGCGCCATCTTGTGGCATCGCCGACAAAGATCCACAGCCTCTTCCAAAGACATCAATTGGGCATGTCTATTGTTCCAGAGTTCTTGGGTTTGGGCATGGCCATCCGAAGTAGGCTTATGAAGCGCGTTCTTGGCTTGGCACAGGGCGGCGTTCTGCAATGTGACGAAATCCCAAGTGTAGGGTGCCAGCCAGGATCGGTTCTGAAACATCGCTGGAAGCTAGGCTTTGCGCTTTTTGATATCCTGAAGTTCTTTAACCCCAGCACTCTTCAGGAAGCCTTTGCCTGTCTTGCTGTAGATCGGTTCTGCTGCAAAGCGATCTTGTATGTCCAAAGCATCGGCCAGCACTCTCTGAAATGCCGGATCGTTTAGCAGCTTCTTTTTCTCTTCAGCAGTCATACGGCTAGCTTAACGATTCCAAACGAAAAATCAATCCTTACCCATGAACTCTCTCCTCACTGGCATTGTACCACCCTTGGTTACGCCTCTCACGGATCGCGACACGTTGGATGTGGCGGGATTTGAAGCGTTGATCGAACGATTAATTCTTGGGGGTGTGGGCGGTTTGTTCATTTTGGGGACGACGGGGGAAGGGCCGAGTTTGAGCTATCGGCTGCGTCGTGAGGTGCTCTCGGTGGCTTGCAAGGCGGCCAAGGGGCGGGTGCCGGTGTTGGTGGGGATCACGGACACGGCGTTTGTGGAGTCGGTGAATTTGGCCAAGCATGCGGCGGAGGTGGGGGCGGAGGCGTTGGTGGCGGCACCGCCTTACTATTTGCCAGAGGGGCAGCCGGAGTTGATCGAGTACATTCGGCATCTTGTGCCTGAGTTGCCGTTGCCCTTCTTTTTGTACAACATGCCGAGTCTGACGAAGGTGAGTTTTGAGATCGAGACGGTGCGGGCGCTGATGGATGATCCGAAGATTCATGGCATCAAGGACAGCTCAGGGAACATGACGTATTTTCATCGGTTGTGCGGGTTGGCGCGCGGGCGGCAAGACTGGAGCATCCTAATGGGGCCGGAAGAGTTGCTGCTGGATGCGGTGCTGGCGGGCGGGCATGGGGGTGTCAATGGCGGGGCCAATGTGTTCCCAGAGCTGTATGTGGCGCTGCATCGCGCGGCGGCGGCTGGGGATCTGGTGAGGGCGCGGGCGTTGCATGGCATGGTGATGGAGGTCTCGACACGGCTCTATCAAGTGGGAAGGCATTCCTCAGCGATCATCAAGGGCCTCAAGTGCGCGCTATCGATTGAGGGTGTGTGTGATGATTTCATGGCCGAGCCGTTCCATCGGTTTCGGGATGAGGAAAGGCGGCGTGTGGAGCGTGTGCTACCGGAATTGAAGGAACAGATTGCAACGCTCGTTTGATCACTCTCACCCACCTGCTAGCCTGCGACCCGCGCCACTCACCTTTCGCTTATGAAACCCCTCTTCTTTACTGCCCTACTCAGCGCATGCGCCATGACTGCGGGCGCGCTCGAACGTCTCACTTACAACAACCCTGGATTGGTGGTTGATCTCGGGGTGGGGCTATGGGCGTGGCCGCTGCCGATGGACTTTGATGGTGACGGTGACCTCGACTTGGTGGTGAACTGCCCGGACAAACCTTACAATGGCATCTATGTCTTTGAGAATGCGACGGGGGATACCAGCAAAGAGGCGATGCCGGTGTTCAAGCCCGGAAAGCGAATCAGCAAAGGAGCGCAGAATGTGCAGGTGAGCTATGTGGATGGCAAACCGGTGGTGATGACGCCAAAGACGTTGCACCCGGACTTCATGAAGACGGGCATCGAACAAGGGGTGGCACTTGATTTGCCGACGAACGTGCACCCGAACAAGGTGCGGGCAAACATGTGGCGGATGGTGGACTTTGATGGTGACGGGGTGAATGACATCATCGTCGGTGTGGGTGACTGGACGGAATACGGCTGGGACAATGCCTATGATGAGAACGGGCGCTGGATGAATGGGCCACTGCGCGGCTATGTCTATGTGATCCGCAACAGCGGCACGAACGACAAGCCGAAATGGGAAAAAGCGAAGAAGGTGATGGCGGAGGATCGCCCGGTGGAGACCTATGGCTGGCCTTCACCTAACTTCGTGGACTTTGATGGTGACGGGGATCTGGATTTGCTTTGTGGCGAGTTCCTGGATGGGTTCACGTATTTTCAAAACACCGGCACACGGACCAAGCCGAAGTATGCGCTGGTGAAGCGGGTGATGACGGACAAAGGACAGTACCTCACGATGGATCTGGAGATGATCACGCCGACGGCCTTTGATTGGAACAAGGATGGGCATGTGGACCTGATCGTTGGGGATGAAGATGGCCGGGTGGCATTCATCGAAAGCACGGGCAAGTTTGATGCAAACAAGGTGCCGATTTTCAAGGAGCCGCGCTACTTCCAGCAAGAGGCGGATGAGATCAAGTTTGGTGCGCTGGTGACACCGGTGGGTTTTGACTGGGATGGCGATGGCGATACGGACCTGATTTGCGGCAACACGGCAGGCTACGTTGCTTTTTTTGAGAATCTGAGCGGGCCAAAAGTGGAGAAGCCGAAGTGGGCGGCGGCGCAGCTGTTGGAGGCGGGAGGCAAAGTGATTCGGCCGATGGCGGGGGGCAATGGATCCATCCAGGGGCCGTGTGAGGCGAAGTGGGGTTACACGACGCAGACGGTAGCGGATTGGGATGGCGATGGTCTGCCGGACCTGATGCTCAACTCGATTCTCGGCAAGGTGATGTGGTTCAAAAATGTGGGCACGCGCACGGAGCCGAAGTTGGCGAAGGGCAAACCGGTGGAGGTGGAGTGGGAGGGTGAGCAACCGCGCCTAGCCTATGGGTGGATGAAGCCGGAGGGCAAGGGTTTGCTCACGCAGTGGCGCACGACGCCTGTTGCGGTGGATTGGAATGTGGATGGGCTGATGGATTTGGTGATGCTGGATCAAGAAGGCTATTTGGCGTTCTTCGAGCGGGCAAAGCAGGGGGACAAGCTGGTGCTCAAAGCGCCGAAGCGGTTGCTGTGCGCGGCGAAGGACAATGCAGACAGTCCGGTGGCGGCGGTGGTGGAACATTTGAAGGTACGCAATCCGGTGGCGATGGTCGCGGGTGAACCGCTGCGGTTGAATGCGGGCATCGCTGGGAAAAGTGGGCGTCGGAAGCTGTGCGTGGTGGATTGGGATGGCGACGGGAAACTCGACATCCTGCTCAACTCCGCGAACGCGAACTTCATTCAGCAGACCGGCAGCGAAGACGGCAAGTGGTTCTTTGCGGATCGCGGTCTGCTGGCGGAGGTGAACATCGAAGGCCACGACGTGAGCCCGACGGTGGTGGATTTCAATGGCGATGGTGTGCCGGACTTCGTGGGTGGTGCGGAGGATGGACGGTTGTATTACCTGAGGAATCCGAGGGCGGACAAGTGAGGGTGGAGGGCACAAAAAAGGGCATTCGGTAGGACGCCCTTTGGGAGGGAAGTTGTTTGATTGGGCCCAGCGGCTTCAGCCGCTTGCCCGCCATTGATTGAATAGCGGGCTGCGCGACTTCCTTGCCACTGAAGCCGCTGCGCTCGACGGATCAAAATGACCCTCTCTTCGAGAACCGGTCTATTCGATTTCGGCGGTGATGCTGATGGCGCGGGAGTGAGTGGGCTTTCCGGATTTGTCCACGGCGATGACGCCTGAGAGGAATACCGTTTGTCCTGGCCAGACGGTGACGGTGGTGGTCATGCCGGGTTTTTCATCTTGCTTCATGAGGTGAAGGTTGAGGTCGATGGTTCGTCCGTCAGTTCCGATGGTGGGGGTGACTTGGAGGACTTGGTCGGCGTTGATTCGGGCCAGGGTGGCTTCTCCAGTGATGACGCGCTCGACAGGGACATCGGTGACTTGCACACGGGAATCTTGTTTCAGGTCTTTGACCAAGGCGGTGAATTGATCTGATGACATCACGCCACCCATAGCGAGAGCGCCTGGAGGTGGAAGGGTATGGGTTGGAGCGATGGCTGACGCGGCACCTGCGTTGGGTGGAGCGTCAGTTAGGGGCATTGGCAGAATGGCCTTGAGGGCTTCTGCTTCGGTTGCCTCCAAGATTTTGGCGAGGATTCGAATGGGTTTCTTGGGGGGTGCTGCTACGGGTTGATGGGGTGGGGCGTTGGTCGCGGCGGTGGCCAATTGATGAAGCTGACCTGGAGTGAGTTTTTGGCCGCTGGGTCGAATGAGGGCGGCGGTGACAAAGAGCATGACTTGGCGATCTGGTTCGGCATTTCCGATCGGGATTAGCAAGGTTTCGCCATCGTTAAGAGTGGCGGTTTTGGTGGCGTAGAGGTGAAGAATCTTCAGCGATGACGATGTCATGGCTTTCCAGTCTTTCAGGCGCTTGCCATCCTGAAAGGCCACGCCCATGTCGGCGGAGACCATCACTTCGATTTGGCCGTTTTGGATGTTGGCGGTTTTTTGGATGGTGGCGGTTAAATCAC
>JBIIUD010000287.1:0-4804 GCA_044340175.1 Verrucomicrobiaceae bacterium | reverse complement strand
CTGCGCGTAGTGATGCGCCAACCTCAGCTTTTGCGCCACCGGCACCGAGATCACAAAAGGATATAGCGGCTGCTCACCCAGACTGTGTGAAACCTCATTGAGCACCGTGGACAGGCACATCCACCGCTGCAGCCAGGCCAGAAAGGAACCATCCAGCGTCCCCACCTGCGGCAGCATCTCCGGCAGCGTCCCAGCTTCACCCGGCAGCATCTCCAGAGGCAGCGCCAGATGCCGCACGTCGATCCCCAGACTCTCACATGTCTCCAGCCCATCCACGATTTGCAAATAGTGGGCCCACGTCTCCGCCCAGTCCTCCCAAGGGTGGGACGCCGCATAGGCACTGATAAAATGCTGCTCCCAGCCCGGCACCGCCCCCCGCTCATAGTGCGCCTTCAGCGCCGCCGCATAGTCTAGCCACTCATCACCAAACCGCGCCCGGAACGCCAACCGTAGCGGGTCATCCCAGTTCAAGTTCGACAAACATCGCTGCCACAGGTAGTGCGCACTCTCATGCCGGAAGTGCCCCAGCAGCGTCCGACTGTTCTCCCCCAATTGTTGCCGATTGATCTGCCGGTAAGTGTCATCCGCCTCCTCCAGATTCACCGTGATCACCCCATTCAAGTGTCCCGTTGTCACCTCTGGATTCGCCACCGTGCTGACGATGTCAAAGGCCAGCGAGTCTGCCCGACCCAAGCCTGGAGGCGACAACCGAATCCCCAGCCGCATCAGAGTATGAATCATCCGCCGTTTTGCCAATTCCATCCGCCCCCACAGCATCCGGTTGCGTTCATTGCGCAGATCCGGGATCACTCGGTTCATCCGGCAGGCAAGGCAAAGCGCCCCACGCGCTGCCGGATCATTCGGCACCACCCAATTGCACACCCCGTATTGCACCCCATTCGCACAGCGCTTGAAAAAACTGTCCGCAGCCAGCGTCACCATCGCTCCCGCCTGCGCGTCATAGCCCACATCCAGCCCACACTTCAGACACCGCGAACTGCTGAAGAACAATGGATTGCCGCAGTCACAGTGAAAATGTTGCATGATGAAAACCGCAGTGAGCAAGCACCACGTTCACCAGACATCGCCCCGTTTAGTCGCGTTGTCACCCATCAGTTCACATCCTGCCCCATGGAGCAAACCGCTACGCTAGCTTGCACACTTTCCAATGAGACATCTAAACCCCAAGGTGGCGCAAGCTTCTAGCTTGCGCGAACGCAGCCACGGAGCCACCCACAACCTCGATCTCCCAGCACTGAAGACTAATTCAGCGACTCAGCCTACCCCTCAAAACCGGCCGCACATCCTTCCCCTTCGGATTCATGCCTGTGATGCTGTTCAAAAACTGGATCGTCACCCTGTTCCCGTCCCCGTCGAACTCACACGTGACCGTGTCCCGGTGCGGCGTTTCGTAGTAACGCCACGTCATTTCCAGAGTCTTCTCCTCCAACCGGACGACCCTCGCCACAACCTTTGATAGCGTGCCCGCCCCCGGCTTGCCACCCGCGATTAGCCTCGGCGGTGTCCCCGGCAGCGCCGTCTCACCCCGCAGCCACTCGCCCAGACCACAACTCACCGCATGCGCCTGCTCCCCCTGCCACGCCGTGAACACTAGCTTCCCCGTCTCCCCATTGAAACTCACCCGATTCAACCCCAGATCATTCGCCTCCAGCGCATAAACCTTGCCCTGAAGTCCCGCCACCATCGTCGATTCCACCCCAGCGGCACGCGGCAGGATCTTCAGCCCCGCCAGCCGCCGCTTCAGCTCCGCCTCCTTTTCACCACCCCCACCGTCAAATGCCGGCAGCAAATGTTTCCACACTAGGTCCAGTTGCCCCTGCATGTTCTTATTTTCACTCGTCATCACGATCACCGCATCCTGCTCCGGCAGCACGATCGTGAATTGCCCAAACGCCCCGTCCCCCCGAAACGCCGACCCCTGGCAGCGCCAGAACTGATAGCCATAGCCTTGCAGCCAATCGTTCTTCGCCACCGGCCGATCCGGTTTATCGCCCCCCGGCTGCTGAATGTGAAACCGCGTCGCCTCCTCCACCCACGCCGCAGGCAGGATCTCTTTTCCCTGCCACATCCCCTTTTGCAGCAGCAGTTGGCCAAATTTCGCCAGGCCCTCCGTCTGAATGCTCAGACCCCAGCCCCCCGTATTGATCCCACGCGGACAAACCTCCCAACGCACGCCTCGGATCCCCAGTGGCTCAAACAACCGCGGTGTCAGGTAGTCCAGCACCGTCAACCCCGTCACTTTCTGCACAATGGCCGCGCACATGTACGTCGCTGCACTGTTGTACATGAACTTCGTCCCTGGCTCATGGGCGATCGGCTGCGCCAGAAACGTCCGCACCCAATCATCCGACTTCACACAGACCTGGGTCGGCTCCTTCTCATTGCCCGTGGCCATCGTCAGCAGATCCTTCACCCGCATCGCCGCTAAGTTCGCACTCACCACCTCAGGCAGCGACTCCGGAAAAAACGACACCACCTTATCCTCCACACTCAGCTTCCCCTCTGCCACCGCCAGCCCCACCGCCGTCGAGGTGAAGCTCTTGCTCATCGAGTACATCGTGTGAACAAAGTCCGGCCCATACGGTTCCCACCAGCCCTCCGCCACCACCTTACCATGGCGCAGCACCATCAGACTGTGCAGCTCGAAGTCCGCCGCCGCCACCGCGTCCAAAAACTGCAGAATCCCCGCAGCCGAAACCCCCTCCGCCGCCGGCCCACTACGCACCAGTGCCTCCGCCCTCTGGCCCGACAAAGCCTCCGCATGAACCGCAAGCGACCCAACTCCCACCCACACCCCACAGGCGCAGACCAACCAAGTACGACGTGAAAAAGACCCCAACATCCCCCCACCCTAAAGCACTCCCCCGCCTCCCCACAAGCACCGAATCAACCCTCAACAAGACGACACCCCATGGACTGCGGAAGCCTGTTGCCGCTTTCCGGCCAGGGCAGCCTGCTGCCGGGGGAAAACCCCTGCCCCGCTCACGCCCCACCGCCTCCACCTTCATGTCCCAAAATCGATCTCATGACAAAACCACTGAGCTTGGAAATGATTCTGTAATCAGCTCTATCACGACCAAACAGAAATTCGCCATGGCACCGTCGAGCCCAGCTTCTGTTTCATGCTCCGACAGTTTTGATGAAGCCGCTCTGCGGCGGCGCGGGCTGTTAGTGTGTGCAGTAAAAGTGCGGGGAAAGCTTTGCTCGGCCTCCCGGCTTGTCTTTCCCCAATCTGACGGCACACTGGTCACATGAAAATTTACTGGAACGGTCAAGTGCTCCCGGTCGATGAAGTGCGGCTCTCGCCGATGGATCATGGCTTCCTGGTCGGAGACGGTGTTTTTGAAACGTTGCTGGCGCGCAAAAGCCAAACCTATGCCATCACCCGGCATTGGCAGCGCCTCGCTCAGTCCTGTGCCGCCATGAGCCTGACACCACCCGCCCTGGAGACACTGCCGGAGGTGTTCGCTCAGTTGCTGGCCGCCAATGCATTGACAGAAGCCCGGGTGCGACTCACCTTGACCAGCGGTGCCGGTCCTGCTGGGAGCGAGCGCGGCGCGGCCCCCAAACAAACACTCTGCATCACCACCACCGCACTCAATGTCTGGGGTCCTACGGAGCAGCTCTATATCAGCCCTTGGCCACGACTCTCCGCCGGCGCGCTGACGGGTGTCAAATCCGTCTCCTATGCAGACAATGTCCGCGCCCTCGCCCTAGCCAAATCCCATGGCGCCGGTGAGTGCCTGTTTGCCAATGAGAAGGGTGAAATCTGCGAGGGAACCGGCAGCAATATCTTCATCATACGCGATGGCGAAATCCAAACCCCCCCCCTGAGCAGCGGTTGCCTGGCCGGTGTCACCCGGGCACTGGTCCTGGAGTTGGCAGAACGCCTGGACCTCCCTGTCAGCGAGCAAGCTCTGTCGATGTCCGTCCTCACCGAGGGTCTCGCAGATGAGGTTTTCCTGACCTCGACCACGCGCGATGTCCAACCTGTCACGCGCGTCGGCGAACGCCAGTTCTCAGCTTCAGGGCCGATCACCACCCGCCTGCGCTCAGCCTTCCTAGAATGGCAGGCGGAACAGCCTGATCCCTGACCACCCGCCCTCCTGGGTCACTCAGCATCAGTCGAACAGCACCTGCCCACTCAGTTCAGGGGCAGCGCTCACAGGCACACCTGGCTCCGGCGGTTGTGACAGCAGGAAGTAGCCGACTGGCATGAAACTTCCGGTCACCATCCGCACAAAGAGTCCTTGAAACACCGCTCGACGTGCCAGTGCAGGTGTCGCACCCGAAAGGGTGAATCCGCCAGAGAAGGAGCCAGGTGCACTGTCCAGCCTAAAGGAGACCCCTGCTGGATTAACGGCAGGAATGATCACCTTTTGTTTGACGCCCCCAGCATTCTCAATGGTCAACGTCTGACTGGCTAGAGCCCCCTCAATCAAGGCACGATTTTCAAAAATGATCTCCAAGTTGGGCTTCACGTCAGGCAGTCCGCCAATGATGCCTCCCGCGGCAGGCCCCGCGTAAGTTCCTCCCATCAACGTCAACGGGAGGCACTCAAAGCCGGCACGGTAGCTCCGAGTCCTAGCCCTAGCCGCCGCAGGCACCCGCCCCCAAAAGCATTCCCCACTCAAACCATTGATGAAAGGCGCCGCCGTGGCCACCGTGACTTCAACCTTACCCACAATGCCCCCTGGAGTGCCGAGCGACACAGCCGACAGGTAGATCGGTACTTCGCCGTCCTTACCGACGACCGCAGACGCGGTGTAAGGTGAGCCATCAC
>JBIIUD010000286.1:0-4806 GCA_044340175.1 Verrucomicrobiaceae bacterium | reverse complement strand
GCGCCAGGCTCTCCTGCATCGCCGTGTCATACTCCTCCAGGATCGGGCTGGTGCGTAGTTCCTTGGCGCTTTGCCGCATGGTGCCCAGCAACGCCTCCCGCCGACTTTGCCGAGGATCCAGAATGTGCTCCGGCCGCTTCAAACCCGCCGGACCCGCCTCCGTGTCCAGCAAGTAGAGGAAACCTGCTTTAGCCCCGAGAAACCCTGGCCCACGAGAAAAATTCGGGTACCCGATCAACACATAAGCCGGCACTCCCTCCGCCGCTGCGCCGCGCTCACTCGCGATCATGGAGCCGAGGGAGGGATACACGCTGGTGCCACTCACGTTTCGCCCCGTATGCATTCGGTTGGAAGCCGCCGCATGCTCATCAATCACGTCATGATTCACCGTGCGCATCGCCGTGATGTGCTCCATCAGCTTCGCGCAGCGGGAGAGGTGCTGAGTCACCTGCACCCCCGGCACAGCGGTCTCGATGCTCGGGTAATAACTGCCCGCCTTCTTCGCCTTCGCATCTCCCAGCGCCTTCGGATCCCAAGTATCCACCTGCGCCGCCCCACCGCCCAGCCAGATGTGAATCACATGCTCCGCTTTGCCCAGTGGAAAATGCGCCACGTGATCAGCCTCTTTCGCCAGCAAAGCCAGGTCAGCCTGCGCCGCCACACCAGCCGCGCCAGCGAGTTTGAGAAGGGAACGTCGTTTCATGTTCAGAAAGGAACGAGACAGGTTCCATCCCGTCTTTCAACCACGCCCTAACTACCTGCAAACGCAGTCATCATTCGGAATCAGATGGAGACAAAATCATGGCGGGTAGAATCATTTATTTTCAATGATGCCAACGACCGCCAAGCGCGGGTGCGCGTCACGTCACGGCACATGCACGAACTCAGGGGAGTTCAGCACGGCCCAAACGACGTCCTCCATCCGCTCACGCCAGTCGGGGCGGATGGCGGTGGTGGGGGGCTCGCCTTCACGGGCGCGTTTTTCCATCTCGATCTTGATGCTGTTGGCTCCGGCAGAGAGGTGGTTTGACCAAGCGACGTATTTCAACGGGGGACGCACCACGGGCGGCGGGCGCTGGCCTTCGGGGAGGATGCGCTCGGTGAAGCCGGGGCGAAGCAGCTTGACGAAATTGGAGCGCTCATCACGGGTGGGGAGGCGGGTGAGCAGGCGCAGGAAAAGCTGGTCGATGAGCTGCTCAGCGCTAAGGTCCGGCTGCAAAGCCAGCGCGGTGATGGCGCTCTTTTCATCCAGCGTGGTGACCCAGCGGCCGAGCATGCCGTTGGCGAGAATGGCGGGTTGGCGCACGTTGGCAGCGGTCTCGCGCACGCTCTTGGGCTCCTGCCGTGAGGGCCGCCAGCCAAAGTTTTCCAGCACATCGACGATCGCTTGTGCCTTCGGGATGGCAAGGCTAGGGCGGTCGCGCTCGTTCGAAAGTGAGGTGAACTCCCAGGCGCGACGCGGATGGCCGAGGCTGATCATGGCGCTCTGCGATTGGGTGCCGTCATTGTCCATGGTGAGCTCCTCGGAGTCGAGGTCCTTACCCACAGCGGCAAACAGCGAGTCCACAATTTGCTCGGCAGTCATTCGACGTGGCAGCGGTGCGGCGAAATCCGGCGTGGTGCCGGGCACTAGCGGGCGCGTTTGGCGTTGATAGGCCTCGGAGGTGAGGATGAGCTGCTGCAGGTGCTTCATGTCGTAGTTGTGCGAGACGAACTCCCGCGCCAACCAGTCCAACAGCTCGGGATGCGTAGGTTTCGAAGCCTCCCAATCATCCACCGGCTCGACGAAACCGCGACCCATGAGCTGCTTCCAGATGCGGTTCACGATGACCTGGGCGAAGCGCTCGTTCTGCGGCGAGGTGATGAGCGCGGCGAGCTGTTCGCGGCTGTCATCTTTCGTTGGTGCGGCAGCGCTTTGCTTTGCTGACAGGAGTTGCTTTTCAAACAGCGACGGCCAAGCGGGGGCGATGACTTCGCCAGGTTTGAGCGTGATCGGGATCAGCGGTTTGCGTCCGGCAAAAGTGGACATCGGAACGGATGAGGTTTCCGGCAGGGTGATCGGTGTGCGATTGAGCATCGCGGCCATCTCAAACAGATCGCGCTGTTTGGACTGATGATAAGGCGAGTCGTGGCAGCGGGCGCAGGTCATCTCCTGGCCGAGGAAAGCGGTGCTGAGGATGTGCGCCTTCGCCGCCATCGGCACATCGTTTTCGGCGGCCATCGAGAAACCCGCCGGGCCACCCGCGAGCAAGCCACCCTCCATGCGCACGAGTTCAGTGACGAAGCGGTCCATCGGCAGGTTGTCGCTCAGCGCCTCATGGATCCAGTAACGGAACGGCCCGGAGTTGTTCAGGCTCGGTTTGAGGATGTTCGGATTCTCCGCCAGCACATCCTGCCAATACGCGGTCCAGTGATCCGCCCAGCGGGCGTCTTTGAGCAAGCGATCCACCGCACGCTCGCGCCGCTCTGGCGAGTCTTCGGCGAGGAAGGCCTCGATCTCCGCCGCACTGGGCACCACGCCCACGGTATCAAGCGTGACGCGGCGCAGGAACTCAAGGTCCTCCGTCAACGCGGTCGGTTCAATCGTCTGACCAGCACTAGCAAAGCTCGCACCTTGGCGGATCCAGTCGGCGAGCAATTGGCGGTCGCCCTCGCTGAGGGGATCGCCTTTCGGCGGCATGATCTCTTCGCCGGCGTCAGGATGGATCATGCTGATGAGTTGGCTTTCGGCAGGCTTGCCGGAGACGATGGCGGGCTTGCCTGAATCACCGCCTTTCAGCGCGGCTTCGAGCGTGTTCAGGCGCAGTCCGCCCTTGGCTTTCTCTTCGTGACAGCGGAAACAATTCTCCGCCAGGATGGGCTTGATCTGCTTGGCGAAATCAATGCGTCCCGCCACCTGCTTTCCGGCCGTGCTGGCTTTGGCCCAGGATGCGGCGAGCAGGGTATCCACGCCGGTGGATTTCAGCGATTTCTTTTGTCCAATCACCGCCCGTGCCTGCTCATGACGCTGAGCCCAGTAGGCGTCTTGTTTGGCGCGCAGGCGCTGGCGCTGCTGTTGATCATGCCCCGCGTAGAACGCGAGGCGCTCCTTGCGGAAATCGGCCCAGCCGTCATCGGTGAGCGGCACGGCTTTTCCCGAAGGAGTGAGTAACGTGTGCAGGCCATCGGGCTGACGCAAGCTGAGGCTGGTCTCGCCCAACGTGGTGCGCACGCGACCGTTGCCAGCAATCATTTCAAAGACGTAGTCGTGCGGCTGGCCATCGCTGTCGATGCTGATGCGCGTTTCGCGATCCCCCGGCCCGAGCAAGCGCAGCGCTGGACCGCTCTTTTCCGCTTCCTCATGCTCCACCTCGTTGTGTGCACCTCCCCCGGTGTTGCCAAACAGGATCTCAGCGATCACCTTGCCATCCCTCCACAGCCGACCCTGACCGCGCACCCGCATGAGCAGTTCCTGCTGGCCCGCTGGCAGGGTGATGCGGGCCATGGCGCGCAGCAGGAACGGATTGCTGCGCTCAGCACGCACGCCGGTCTCGGTGTATTTTTGAGCGATCTGGAAGAAACCAAACACATCCTCTTCATACACGTCCACGGGTGGCGGATACTGGCGCGGCCACTTGGCGGCTTTGCCGATGTTTTCGACGATCTCGACGCGTACTTTGCCCTTCGGCAAGCCGTCCGCTGGCAGGATCGGCGTGTAAGGCTCCACCGGATAGCGCGCAGCGATGGTTTTCTCCGGCAAGATGCTGCGATACAGCCGCACCTCGTCCATCAATCCATCGAAGCTCACGCTCTCGCGTTTGCCCATGGAGGTGCCCAGCCAAACCTCATCGTTGTCCACCACCGGAGCCTGCTTGGTCGCGCCGCCCATGTCCCAGGCACCCGGCGCGAGTTCGCCGTCGATGTAACCGCGCATCGTCTCCGGTTTGCCGAACTCATAAGTGATGGCCACATGATGCCAACCACTGCCGACAGCGATGCCGCCGGTGGTGGTCCAGCGATGCCAGCCGCCCGCGTGGTCGCCGTCTTTGCGGCTGCGAAAAAGAAAGCTCGGGCGAAGAAAACCGCCACTGTCCCACAGTCGCAGTGCGTAGTTCTGGTTGTCCGCTGCTTGGCCTGGATTGGAGGTGCGACCTTTGCCGAGGATATACACATTGCCGCCCTTCGGCGCTGAAGTCGGATTTACCCAGGCCTCGATGGTGATGGCGTCGCCGTTGTCGAAGTCGAACAGGCTCTTCTCCCCAGGATCGGTCACACGGATGAAGCTGCTGTTTGCGCCATCAAATCGCGCGGCTTGGTTGGTGGCGGGGAGGTGCTTGAACTGCTTGGGCGAAGGTCCAGCTTGACCAAACAGCACGCCACCTTCGGCCTTACCGAGATCTGGCTGGTCGCCATCAAAGGTCCACTGCGCTACGGGCGCGGGATCAGCAGCGACCGAGGCAGTGGCGATCAGGGAGATCAATAGACACTTTTTCATCAAAAACATGCCTGATCATACGCAATGGAGGGGACGCTTTAGGCAGGGTGACAGCAATCCGTTTTGAAAGCCGTCTGATGGCACCCCAGGGGTGGCAAAAAAGCATGTCCCAGATGCCATTGGGTTTGGCCAATCATCCCCCGATGCTCATTTGCCCCTCATAGACACCTTTTTTGAGCCTCAACGGAGACTCCGTATGATTATGGATGATCACATCCCCACGGAACGTCACCCCTTCCCCACAGTTCAGCGGACCATGCGTCAACAAACTCCGGCAATGAAGCAGGCTTGGCACCTCTGGGAAATCCACGTTCAATCCATCCACCAGCTTG
>JBIIUD010000285.1:0-4811 GCA_044340175.1 Verrucomicrobiaceae bacterium | reverse complement strand
CCTCAAAGACAAGCTCTCGGAAAAAATCGAGACCCTTACGGGTGCCCCCACCCGTGCCGTCTGGTCTCATCACATCGGCACCGGCACCCCAGACCCTTTCTGCAACGGTGCCAGCCACCAACTTCAGGGCATCGACACGCGCGACGGACAAGGCGTGCGCCTCCTCCTCTCCAAAAAGAGCAACTACTCCCGACCCCTGATCACGCCGGATGGCACGCGCATTCTTTACACCCGCAAGCTCGTGACCCGCTCCAAGAAAGACGAGAACGTCAAAGACTTCGACATGACCATCATGGCCACCGATTGGCAGGGAGCGGTGCCTGTGGAGATCACTCCCGGTTATGCCCTGGATGTTTGGCAAGACCCTGCCACTGGGCACCAGTGGGTCTATGCCGCACGGGACGTCCCGCCGACATACCGCACTTCCTGGGCGGCGAAAAAGCTCATCCGCTTTCGTCTCGATGAGCCAACCACGATCGAAACCGTCTGGGATCAAACCGAGATCTCTCCCGACAACACCCAACTCTCCGCCGATGGCAAACGCGCCAGTGGCCAGGCTCCCTGGCCGCACGGCGGGCAGTACCTATTTGATGCCTCAGGAAACACCTTTCTCCCCACCGTCACCGGTTGCTGGTCCGGCATGGCTCCAGACAACAGTTATGTCTCCTGGATGCTCGACGGCAATCACCGCATGGTCACCCTCTTCACCGCCGCGCCCCAAAAGAAAACCTGGCTGCTGAAGTTCAGCGAACTCACAGGACTCGAAAAAGGCGAGATCTATCACCCGCGCTGGACCAATCACGCCCGCTTCATTACCCTGACGGGTCCTTACCTCGCCGAACGCGGTGGGGAGGGCAGCATCATCAGCAAAGGCGGCCGCACTGCCGAGGTCGTCATCGCTAAACTCAACGCCTCCGCCACCGGCTTCGAAGGCAGCGTCACTTTGACCAAGGATAACCACACCGACGCCTACCCTGACGTGTGGATCGCCGAGGGTCAGAACGCTACTCTTGGCGACTTTCCTCAAGGACTCGCCGCAGCCGCTGCCAAGACGAGTTGGCCCAGCCAAACCGACCACCTAGCCTTTCTCTGGGAAGCCCTCGGTCAACCCAACCAGATCCGCCTAGCTGACGGTAAGAAACTAGAATGCTACATCGAACCCGAAGGCACCGCAGTCTTCGGCCGCCGCCTGGAAATGCCCCTGCTCACTGGCAGCTTCAAACCCAGCGCTCTCGCTCAGGCCCATATCACAAAGACTCTACCCATCGCTAAAGCATGGACTCTGGAAGCCGCCCTGCTACCGCCCAGCCTGCCCCATGAGGCCACATCACTCACCGGACCGCTTTTCCGCCTCCCTGGATGGCACGTGGAAATCCGTGAGGGCAAGCTTTCGGTCAATGGCACCGCACTCGATCACCCCGCCTTGACCTTGCCCACCCATCTCGCGCTGCGTCACGACGGCAGCACACTCACCCTGTTCCTTCAGGGCAAGGCTCACCCCCCAGTATCCGTCGCCGCCTTACCAGACGCCACCACCACCTTCGGTGGCAAAAAGCTTGCCTTGGGGCTGCAAGGCATCGCCCTACACACCACAGCACTCGATGACGCCGCCCTTCAATCCAGCAGCAGCTACTGGCAGACGCGCCTCACCGAAAACGCATCATCAGCCCCACCCCGCCTGCGCCTGCGCGCCAAGCTCACCGAGACCACCGGCGTCCCAACAGCTGAAGGCATCGCCCCCTACACCCGCGCCATGATCGCTTATGCTTACGATGTCGAGCAAGTCATCGAAGGCCGTTATGAGGGCAAACAAATCCTCGTCTGCCACTGGGCGCTGATGGACGAAAAACCCTGCGCTGGCTTCCCGCGCAAAATAGGAGAAACCTTTGAACTGCTCGTCGAACCTTTCGACCTCGAAAAGCACCACCCCGAGCTCGAAGGTCAACGTGTGTTTGACGACACCACCGCCTTTGATCTCGAAAAATGGTATGACATCACTCTGCCACAACTCTGACGCGGCGGTCACTTGCATCCTCCCCCAGACCGCATCAACATCCGCCCATCCACCACCCCTTTCGTCTCATGCTCCTCACCCGCATCCTTCTCTCCAGCCTCCTCCTCGCCAGTGCTAGCGGCGCAGGGGATTTCTCAGCCGCCCTCACCCAGTCCCTCTCTGCCGCGCCCCAAGGCCAAGCCGCCAGTCCAGGAGCCGTCGCTCCCTGGCGCTTCGTGAACAAAGAACTCACCCACCTTTCCAAGGGAGATCTCGCTCAAGCGGCCGATCTCTCTCAGCTCAACGCCGAAGGCACGGATCCCCTGCCCATCATTCAAGAATACGCCTCCGCCCTCAAGGTCCTGGGCGTGGACCTCATCCTCGTGCCTGTCCCCGCCAAGGCTTCCATCTATCCCGAAAAACTCGCCCCCGACCTCACCCTTACTGACGCGCTCTCGCAGAAACCCTTCCTCGACAAAATCGCCAGCACTGGCATCCAAGTCGCCGACTTGGAAACCCTCTTCCGCCAGCACCGCGCCGCTCATCCCGACGAAGCCCTCTACTGCGCCACGGATTCCCACTGGTCTCCACGCGGCGCAGAGCTTGCCGCCCAGGCTGTGGCCAAACATCTGGCTTCTCTCGCGGCGGTCAGCGGCGCTGGCAAGACCCCATTCACTGTCACCGCTCCTGAGGCGCTCGAGTTCCATGGCGACCTCCTGACCGACGCTGAAAAAGCCAGCCTGCCGCCTGAATCTCTCCCCCTACGCAAAGTGTCCCCCGCCACCGCTGGCCCTTCACCCGTCTTGGTCATGGGCGACAGCCATTGCCAAGTCTTCCGCACCGGCGGTCCCATGCTCGCCACCGATGCGGGATTCATCGACCACCTCGCCGCCGCCCTCTCATTGCCCATTGACGAAGTTTCCAGCCAAGCCTCCGGCGCCGACCAACCCCGCGCCGACATCGCCCGCCGCACCGTCAAGGAGCCGGACTTCTGGAGCAGCCGGAAAGTTGTCATTTGGCTCTTCACCTCCCGCGAGTTCACCCAAGGCAAGTGGCGCACCATCCCAGCGCTGGTGAAAAAGAAATGATACCCTCTAGATAGAGCAAATACTCAGCCCGATCAGTCTCACAGCAAGACCGTGCATATGGGGCTAGCGCGTTTAACCAGAACTCCGAAGTTCGCGGTGCTTGAGAGGCGCAGAGGCTTGGTTCCTCCAGCCTATCAGGCATTTTCAATTTCGGAGTTCGGGTTCAAGGAATCTTCACCTTCTGCCCCAAGCGGATCATGTCCCCACTCATTCCGTTGGCCGATTTGATCTTGGTCACCGTGGTGCCATATTTCCGGGCCAGTCCGTAGAGGGTGTCGCCTTTCGTCACTGTGTGCGTGCGTCCGGAGCTCGATTTCTTGGCCGTGGAGGTCGTTTTCTTCTTCGGCGTGGAACTCGAACTTGAGGAGGTTTTTGGCTTGCTGGACGAAGGCGATGGCGCGGGCTTGGCCGGAGCATCGAAGGCATAGTCATCCGCCGCAGGCGGGGCCTCATAGCTCGGAGCCGCAGGCGCGGGCGCGGGAGTCTCGTAGCCACTGCTAGCTGCGCCAGAGCCAGGATAAGGATTGTAACCGCCGTCCGTCGCGAAATTCGACACATAGGGGTCCTCATAGCCAGTGTCTTTCGTGCTTTTGCAGGAAGCCATCAGCATCGGAAGCATCAGGGCGGGCAGGAGGCGGTGCGCTTTCATGGGGAGAACAAAACGGATTTGATAATCTTGTAATAGTTAGATTGAGTTAAATAATTGCAAAGGTTTTTTCTCCTCATTTTAGCGATTCCCCCACTGCAACACGTGGGTCTCGGAAGCGCTCTCAATCGGCAGAATTGTCCCGAAAGTTGCCAGCCTAGCGCGACGTTGTCCCTGGCCGCCCTGCTTTTTCTTTCTGCACAAAGCTTGCGCTCCCGCTCGCTCTTCCCTAGTATCTGTCTCCTTCCCAATGAAAATCGGATTCAACCTCCTCCTCTGGACCGGTCACGTGACCGAAGACAATTTTGCTGTCATCGAAAAACTCAAAGCCGCCGGCTACGACGGCGTTGAAATCCCCATCTTCGACGTCAGTAACCCTGCCCACTTCAAAACGATTGGTCAGTTGCTCAAAGACAACGGTCTCGAAGCCACCGCTGTCACCGTCCTCCCTGACGAAGCGCACAACGCCATCAGCGCGAACGCTGCCAGCCGCCAGGGTGCCATCGACCACCTGAACCGTGTCATCGACTGTGCCCACAACGCGGGTGTGCAGACCCTTTGCGGCCCTTACTATCAAGTTCTCGGCCAGTTCTCCGGCGCATACCCCTCCGAAGCCGAACTCGAAGGCGCCGCTGGTGTCCACCGCGCCATCGCCCCCATCGCCCAGTCAGCCGGCATCAAATGCGCCATCGAAGCTCTCAATCGCTTCGAAGCCCACCTGCTCAACACCATGGAGCAGGCCGCCGCTTACGTGAAGCGCGTCGATCATCCGAACTTCGGCACCATGTATGATACCTTCCACGCCAACATCGAAGAGAAGAATCCCTTCACCGCCATCGACACCGTCTTCGCTTCCGGCAAACTGAACCACGTCCACATCTCCGAAAACGACCGCGGCACGCCCGGTCGTGGTCACATCAACATCACCGAGCAGATCCAGCACCTGCAAAAAATCGGCTACGATGGCTGGATGACCATCGAGGCCTTCGGTGGAGCCCTGCCTGACCTCGCCGCCGCCACCCGTGTCTGGCGCGACTTCTTCCCCACCACCGAGCAAGTGTATGAAGAAGGCATCGCCCTCATC
>JBIIUD010000284.1:0-4812 GCA_044340175.1 Verrucomicrobiaceae bacterium | reverse complement strand
TCGGCAGCCCTACCGTCGGCATCAAACCTGAGTGGATCATGCCCGTCATGTCCATCGGCCAAGTTGCCGAAATCCTCACCATGGCCATCCTCGGCTGGTTCCTTTCCCGCCTCGGTTGGAAGACCACCATGACCCTCGGCATCCTCGGCCACGCCGCCCGCTTCGGCGTGTTCGCCTTCATGCCGGAGAATCAAACCATGATCATCGCTGTCCAGGTCCTCCACGGCATCTGCTACGCCTTCTTCTTTGCCACTCTCTACATCTTCATCGACGCCGCCTTCCCCAAAGACATCCGTTCCAGCGCCCAATCCCTGTTCAACCTGCTCATTCTCGGCCTCGGCGACCTCGCCGCCAAATGGATCTTCATCCCCCTCCAAGGCAAACTGACCGCCGCCGATGGCACCGTCAACTACCGCGACCTCTTCCTCTATCCCACAGGCTTCGCCCTTGCCGCCACCCTCCTCCTCGCCATCGCTTTCTGGCCCCCCAAGGACCTCGAGGCCCCCGAAACCGTTTCTCACTAGCCAATCCGCCAACAGAAACCGTAACCCATGAAAAAGTGGCGCATCGCAGGCATCAACTTTGATCATTTCCACATGGGCGACCTGCTGCGTCAGGTTTTCGACCACCCCGCAGCCGACATCGTCGCCATCTGTGACGAACAGCCAGCGCGCATGGCCAGCGCGCAGAAAAACTTTGGCCTCACCGATGCCCAGGTCTTCACCGACCACGTCGCCTGCCTGGAGCAGACGAAGCCGGACCTCGTCATCCTTTGCCCCGCTGCCTCCGTTCATGGCGAGTGGGTGGAAAAAGTGGCCCCGTTCGGCGTGCACGTGCTCATGGAGAAACCCTTTGCCGGCACCCTGGCGGAAGCGGACGCCATGATCGCCGCCATGGCTCCCACCGGCAAAGAACTGATCGTCAACTGGCCCCTCGTCTGGATTCCCTGCCAGCAAACCGCCCACCGACTCATTCAAGAAGGCCTCATCGGTGAGGTGACCGGCTTCCATCACTATGGCGGCAATCGCGGCCCGCTCTACCATGGCGCGGATAAGATCGATACCGAACCCTCCGCTGCGGAAAAGGCGGCCAGTTGGTTTTACAGCGCGGCTCTCGGTGGCGGTTCCCTTTTGGACTACATGGGCTACGGAACCACGCTGGGCTCCTGGCACCTCGGCGGACGTGCGCCCCTTGAAGTCACCTGCACGTGGAACATCCCGGAGGGCCTGGAAGTGGATGAGCACGCCGTCGCTGTGATTCGCTACCCCTTTGGCCTTAGCAAATCTGAAACTCGCTGGGGTACATTCACCGATCCCTGGACCCATCAGCCCCAACCCAAGTGCGGCTTCGTCCTCACTGGAACTGAAGGCACGATCTCCTGCTACGATTACGCCGAGACCCTCTGGGTGCAAACCCGCACCCATCCTGAAGGCTACGCCATTCCTGTCGAAGCGCCAACCTTCCCCAATCGCAATCCCATCGAGCACGTTCTCCACCACCTTGAAACCGGTGCCCCCCTCATCGGGCCGCTGACCCTCGAAATCTCCCGTCTCGGCCAGCAAATCGTGGACACCGCCTTTCAGAGTGCGCAACAGAAGCGCACCCTGCACTTGATGCCTTGAGTCCCATCAAGCCGGGTCCGCCGTCACGTAAGGATCCTCATGAAGGACGGGTTTTTTTGACCCACTAAGCAGCTTGACCCACTCCACGAAGCAGCCCAGGAAAATCAAGGCCACGGCACAGAGGAAAAATCCGGTGACAACCGTGTTCACATTGAAGTTGAACTGCTGCGCTGCCCAATCCTTCATGGCTTGAGGTGTTCCCCCTGTGGCGAGCTTGTCGCCATAAAACTTGGCCCCAGAGATAAAGCCCATGTTCGGGTTTGCATCGAACAGCTTAATGTAACCAGCCGTGAAAGTAGCGCTCATCAGGAATAGAAGCGGAATCACCGTCACCGCCAAGTACCGCGCCTTGCCCATCTTGATCAAAATGGTGGTGCCCAAGCAGAATGCAATCACTGCTAATAGCTGATTCGCAATGCCAAACAACGGCCACAAGGTGTTGATGCCACCGAGGGGATCAACCACGCCCTGATACAGGAAGTAGCCCCAAGCCCCCACCAATAGCCCACTCGCCAAAACATTGGAAGGCAGGCTGCGCGTGTTGCCCAATGGTTTCCAGATTCCCCCCAAAAAGTCCTGCAGAATGAACCGCCCCACCCGCGTCCCCGCGTCAATCGTTGTCAGAATGAACAATGCCTCAAACATGATGGCAAAGTGATACCAAAATGCCATCCACGCCGGACCGAAAGCTCGTGCAAACATCTGGGCCATGCCGACCGCGAACGTCGGAGCACCGCCCACCCGTCCGAACATCGTTTTCTCACCGATGTCCGAAGCAAGTTTGTCCATGCCCGCGACCGTCACTGGAAAACCAGCCGTCGTAATCATATTCGTCACGGCTTGTGCCTGAGAAGGATCGGTTTGCACCACCTTTGCTGCACCTGCATTGATCGCAAAGTACTCACCAGGATGGAGTGCGCAGGCCGCCACCAACGCCATCAAGGCGACCAGCATTTCAGTCACCATCGCCCCATAGGCGACGCTGCGAATGGAGTCCTCTCGATCCAAAAGCTTTGGTGTCGTTCCGGATGAGATCAAAGCGTGGAAGCCTGAAATCGCCCCGCAAGCAATCGTGATAAAAACGAACGGAAACACACTCCCAAGGAAGACCAATCCAGTGCCATCCACAAACTTCGTTAATTTTGGCATTTGCAACTCAGGCGCCACCCAGATCACCACGACTGCGAGAACCGCAACCGTACCGATTTTCATGAACGTGCTCAAGTAATCGCGCGGAGCCAACAGCATCCAAACTGGCAGCACCGAGGCCGCGAAACCATAAATCATGATCGACCACGCAATGGTCTCTCCTTTGTAATCGAAAAGGTGCTCAATGCCCCAATCCTTGAGATGACTGCCCGCCCACACGCTTACGATCAAACCAATGATCCCAAAAATCGTGATGCTGCGCACACTGATCTTAAAGATCGTGTGCCCAAACCCCATCAGTAAGGCCAGCGGAATGGTCATGGCGATAGTGAATAGCCCCCAAGGACTTTCGGCCAAAGCTTTGACCACCACCAAACCCAGCACAGCCAACAAAATCGTCATGATTGCTAGCACGGAAATCATCGCCACAAAACCCACCAGAGGGTTCACTTCCTCCTTCAGCATCTGCCCCAGCGACTTCCCACCACGACGGATACTGGCAAACATCACGATAGCATCATGCACCCCACCACCGAGGGTCGCGCCGATTAGGATCCAAAGCATTCCAGGCAAATAGCCAAATTGCGCCGCCAGCACGGGTCCTACCAATGGACCAGGCCCAGCAATCGCGGCAAAATGGTGACCGAACACCACCCATTTGTTTGTCGGCACGAAGTCGGCTCCGTCATTTTTCGTGTGCGCCGGTGTCGCTCGACATTCGTCCAACACCAACACCTTTGTGATCAACCATTTGCTGTAGAACCGATATGCTACAGCAAACGTGCACAAACCCGCCACCACGATCCACAAAGCATTGATCGTTTCGCCTTTATGAAGTGCTGAAAAAGCCACCGAGCCAGCCCCAAGGGCTGAAATGGCGACCCACATGAGGATGCGTGATAATTTGGTCATGAAGAAGAAAGGCGGGTAAGTTGAATCGCCAAACTAGAAGAAGCCTTCATCAGGAGCAAGAAGGAAGGCGTTCTAAACCGAACTTTCTGAATTTCAAGGTGCTTCAACGCACTGCTTTAAGCCAATTGAGAAGCACTCGAATCTGGCGATTTTTCCTTGGCTCGGAACAACCCATCACCACACAAAAAACGGGCGGAGGTTATTCACCGCCGCCCGCCAAAATACTGCCAGCGAGAGATCAATGCTCGTAGCCCGCCTCGCCGTGTTCGGCAAGGTCAAGACCCGTTTGCTCCTGCTCAGGTGTTGGCCGCAGTCCAACTACAGCTTTCACAATGAAAGTGATCACCACGGTCGCCACCACGCTCCAGACAATCGTCAATCCCACCGCCTTCAATTGGGCCATGACCAAACCGTCCATGAGGTTCATGTCCTTGAGCACTGGGTGCACATCAGGCGATGCAAAAACCCCCGTCAAGATCGCTCCCAGAGTGCCGCCCACGCCATGCACGCCGAAGGTATCCAGCGCGTCGTCATAGCCCAAGATGCGTTTCAAGTAAGCCACCGCCAGGAAAGGAATGATACCCGCAATGACCCCCATGATCACAGACGAGGTCGCCGAAACAAAACCCGCTCCCGGCGTGATCACCACCAGACCGGCTACGATGCCCGAGCAGAAACCCAGCACCGAAGGTTTGCCCCGCACAATCCACTCCATCACCCCCCAGACAAAACCTGCCGTTGCGGCAGCAAGTGTCGTCGTCATGAACGCATTCGCTGCGATACCATCTGCACCCAGCGCCGATCCCGCATTGAAGCCATACCAACCCACCCAAAGCATGCCGGTGCCGATCGCACACATCACCATGCTATGCGGAGCCATCGACTCTTTGCCATGACCGCGACGTGGTCCCAGCAGCATGCACAAAATCAGTGCGCTCCAGCCCGAGGTCATGTGAACTACCGTTCCACCCGCGAAATCGATGGCTTTGATGCCCGCATCCGAATTCAACGGACCGCACATGAAACCCGTGCCCGCCCAAACCATGTGCGCGAAGGGGAAGTAAACCACGAACATCCAGAGCGCCGTGAAGAGCAGCACAGAGATGAACTTCATGCGTTCAGCGATCGC
>JBIIUD010000283.1:0-4815 GCA_044340175.1 Verrucomicrobiaceae bacterium | reverse complement strand
CCGAACAGCGCCTGCCAGTAGCGGTGGACCGTGACGCGGGCGGTGAGGGGGTTTTCTCGGGATACGAGCCAGCGGGCAAGGTCAAGCCGGTTGGCGCGGTGGTCAGCTGGGGTGGGCTTGGCGACGAGGCTGATCGGCATGGCACCGGTGACTTTGACCGGGGTGAGCTTGTCGTAGCCGCCTTTGTCGAGAATGAAGGTTTCCCGCAGATCCTTGATTTGATCCATGATCATGACGCGGGTGATGCTGCTTTGGGCGCTGTCCCGCTGGCGGACAGCGGCGAGGTGCTTTTTCAAGATGGCGGTGTAAGCGGGGTCTTTGCCGTCGCCTTCAAAATAACCGACGGCTTCGAGAACAGCGTCCACGCCGCGCTGAGCGGGGGTGCGGGCAGCGAGAGTGGCCGAGAGATTGCCGGGGAGCTTGGCGGCGGCGGATTCGAGGAGCGGGGCTCCGGCAGGGCGCGGGAATTTTTTCAGTTCGAAGGCTTCGACCTCCTTGACGACGGCGGCGAGTTTGTCCTGAGCCTGCTTCAGGCGCTCAGTCTCGGCGGGGGTGGAGAAAGCGAGCGCAGGCGGGGCCTGACCACCGCGCCCAGCGCCGGTCTCGGACATCTGATTGAAGACGTCGTAAAGGGCAAAGTAATCGCGCTGCCTCAGAGGGTCATATTTGTGATCGTGGCAGCGGCAGCAGTTGAAGGTGGACCCCAGCCAAAGGGTGCCGGTGGTCTCGACGCGGTCGAAGACATTCTCCACACGGGTTTCCTCGGCGATGCGGCCGCCCTCGCCATTGTGCATGTTGTTGCGGTGGAAGCCGGAGGCGAGTTGCTGGTCGCGGGTAGCGGCGGGGAGGAGATCTCCGGCGATCTGTTCGAGGGTGAACTGATCGTAGGGCAGGTTGGCGTTGATGGCGTTGACGACCCAGTCTCGCCAAGGCCACATGGTGCGCTCGGGATCGCCCTGGAAGCCGTTCGTGTCAGCGTAGCGGGCGGCATCCAGCCAGTCCCAGGCCCAGCGCTCGCCATAACGCGGAGAGGCGAGCAGGCGGTCCACGAGGGCTTTGTAAGCGATGTCGGGGTTCTGTTTGAAGCCGGTGATAAAAAGGTCGATCTCCTCCGGAGTGGGTGGCAGGCCGGTGAGGTCGAGACTGAGGCGGCGGATCAATGTTTCGGGGGGGGCTTCCGGGGAGAGCGCGAGGTTTTCTTGGGCGAGCTTGGCACTGACGAGGGCGTCGATCGGGTGGGAAAAGGGGGCCGTGGAGGTGGCGGGGAGGGTCGTTTTTTGCGGGAGTTCGTAAGCCCAATGTTTGCCCCAGGGGGCACCAGCTTGGACCCAGCTTTTGAGCAGATCTTTCTGAGGGGCGGTGAGTTTGCGCAGGGCCTTCGGTGGCGGCATCACCTCGTCAGGATCCGTGGAATAGATGCGGCGGAGGATTTCGCTGTGTTCGGGGTCACCCGGTTTGATGGCGATCTCGCCGCTTTTGCCGGTGCCATAGGCGGATTCTTGGAGGTCGAGCCTCAAGCCGCCTTTGCGTCCTTTTTCATCGGGACCATGACAGGCGAGGCAGGTGTCTGAGAGGAGGGGGAGGATGTCGCGAGAAAACCGGATGTCCTCCGCAGCAGGCAACAGAGCGGGGGCGCAAAGGAGGAGCAGCAGTGCGGGTCGGAACATGGGAAAAGGTAAGGACAAAACGAGAGGCCGGGATGGGTATTTCGCTCAAGCGTTGGGGGATTGGCGTCAATTCGTGTCAATGAGGCCAGCGCTGAGCATGGCGGCTGGGCAGAAAAGGAGTCCCAAGCCACACCCAAGCTCACGTTTGGAAAGGTGACGACGAAGATTGAAATTCGCATTTCAGTCCGGCGAGTTCTGCGGTAAGCCTTCGGACTGACGCCAAAAAATGAAGGACCTGCTGGAAGACATCGAAAACTTCGGCATCGACGTGATCATGAACAACCGCAAAGGGGTGCGGGCAAACGTGCTGCGCCTGTTGCTCCTGGGCCTGTCCGGCATTTACCGTCGGGCCGTGGCGCTGCGTCTCTATCTCTTCCAGGAACGCTACATCCATGACCACCACCTGGGCGTGCCGGTGATCAGCATTGGCAATCTGACGGTGGGCGGCACGGGCAAGACCCCGGTGGTGGAACTGCTGGCCAAGGCGCTGCGGGATCGCGGTCGGCGGGTGGCCATCCTGAGTCGCGGCTACAAAAGCAAGCGCCAGCGCAAGATCCCCCTGCTCTGGCGATTGGGTGCCATGCTGCACCTGATGCCAAAGCCACGCAAGCCGCGCCCGCGCGTGGTGTCTGACTATGAGCGGGTGCGCATCACGGACGCGTATGTCGCCGGGGATGAGCCGCTGATGCTGGCGATGAACTGCACCGGGGTGCCCGTGGTGGTGGATCGGGATCGAGTGAATGGTGGCAATTATGCGATCAAGGAATTGGGCGCGGATGTGCTGCTGCTGGACGATGGCTTGCAATACCTGAAGCTGAAGCACCGGCATGATGTGGTGCTGGTGGACCGCACAGCTCCCTGGGGCACGGGCCACATGCTGCCGCGCGGCACGCTGCGGGAACCACCGGAAAACCTGAAGCGCGCCAGCTACATCTTCCTCACTAAAGCCGAAGGTGACAATGAAGCGATGATCGCGGAGCTCAGGAAATACAATCAGGTAGCGGACATCATCGAGTGCCGTCACCGCCCCGTGCATCTGCAAAACATTCACACGGGAGAAATCATCCCGCTGGAGGTGCTGAAAGGGGCGTATGTGGGAGCGGTGTCAGGCATCGCCGTGCCCCAGAGTTTTGAAGGGGCGCTGCGCAAGCTCGGGGCCAAGGTGGATGTGTATCAGCGCTTCACCGACCACCACCGCTTCAATGAGCGGGAGATTCATCAGTTTGTGGAGCGCTGCGTTCGGCGGGACACGCACTTCATCATCACGACGGAGAAAGACTTTGTGCGCCTGCCACCGATGCCGGTGCCGGACATCCCGTTTTGTTTTCTGCGGGTGGAGATCGAGATCCTGCGCGGTCGAGAGGTCTTTGAAAAGATGGTGGACCTGATCGCCGAACCACGGCGGTTTGCGGAGGTGGGATGATGAACTCAAACACCCCTGAGCACCAGCCCAGCCGCCCTGTCCAGCTCCTGCGCCGGGTGAATGATGCCTGGGCAGCGCAGGCGGATGTGGTGGCCTGCGAAGAACCGTTGGAAATCCGCGTGGAGGGTCGCTCTGTCGCGGTCGTGATGCGCACACCGGGCCATGACGAGGAGTTGGCGGCTGGCTTTTTGGTGAGCGAAGGCGTGGTCAAACAGTCGCGTGATCTTTTGGAGGTCTCGCAGTGCCCGGTCGCCGCTGACAGCAAGGGCAATGTGGTGGACGTGCTGCTGGGAGGAGCGGTGGTCAATTGGGACTCACTGACCCGGCATGTCTTCAGCGCCTCAAGCTGTGGACTCTGTGGCAAAACCAGTCTGGACAGTGTTTTTCAACAGTTCCCCAACGTCACGGCCGAATGGCAGACAGACGCTGCTTTTTTAAGCGCGCTACCAGGAAAGCTGCGGGCGGCGCAGGAAACCTTTGCGACCACTGGCGGTCTTCATGCCTGCGCGGTGTTTGATTTGGACGGCAACCTCATCATTTCCCGCGAGGACGTGGGCCGCCACAATGCCCTGGACAAGGTGCTAGGCTGGGCGCTGCTGCGGGACTGCCTGCCTCTGGATCGTCATGTGCTGCTGCTGAGCGGACGGGTCTCGTTTGAAATGATGCAAAAGGCACTGGCAGCAGGGATCCCGGTGGTGGCAGCGATTTCCGCGCCTTCAAGTTTAGCGGTAGCATTTGCGGAACGGTCAGGGCAAACTCTCGTTGGCTTTCTTCGTGGAAGCACGATGAATGTGTACACGCATCCTCACCGGTTAAAATGAATCGCTTTTTCGATCACCTGTTTTCCAGCATGAGCGGTTTGACCGTTCGCTACGTGCTGTTTGCCGGAGTGGCCTGGGCGCTGGGCTATTGGCTGTTCAAGTCACGCTGGTTCCACCGCAAGATCATCAGCAAGTATCCCGATGCGGCGCAGGTGCGACGGGAAATACGGGATTCGGTGGTGTCGATCGTGGTCTTCTCCGTTGTGGGAGCACTCACGATCATCGCAGCGCGGCAGGGCTGGACCCAGATGTACAAAAAGATCGACGCGCACGGCACGCTCTGGTTTTGGACCAGCCTAGGGTTAGCGATCCTGCTGCATGACACCTGGTTTTACTGGTCGCACCGCGCGATGCATCATCCCAAGTTGTTTCGTCTTTTTCATCAAACGCATCACCTCTCCAAGAATCCGACGCCGTGGACCTCCTATGCTTTTTCGCCGCTGGAGGCGTTGGCACAGGCCGCCATCTTCCCTTTGGTGATGTTTGTCATCCCGATGCATCTGTATGCCTTTGGCCTGTTCATGCTGTGGCAGATCGTTTACAATGTGGCGGGTCACACAGGTTATGAATATCATCCACGCTGGCTGATGGACAGTTGGCTGGGCAAGGTGCTCAACACACCTACCAACCATGTCATGCACCACGAAACCCTGCGCGGGAATTACGGATTGTATTTCAATATCTGGGACCGGCTCATGGGCACTAACCACGCCCAGTATGAGGCGCGCTTCCGTGAGGTGACGACACGACCGAAGATTTAGCGCACTCAAACTTCACGCAAGTTTCATCCCGCCTTCATTTTTCCTTCACAGACATGAGGAAACCTTGGGGCGATGATCAAACCATCTCCTCTCCGATGTCGGACCGGGTTCGTGACCGGTATTGTTATGCTAATAGCCACTGC
>JBIIUD010000282.1:0-4828 GCA_044340175.1 Verrucomicrobiaceae bacterium | reverse complement strand
GGCCTGGTTGGATGGGGCGGGCGCAGCTGGATTGGGCTTGGCTTGCGCGTCTGGAGCGGTCGATGTTTGGGGATCTTGAGGGGCTGCTTTAGTGGCCGGCTCTGGTTTTTTCATCAGGGTGCTGACATCATGAATGGTCATGCGGACATTGCCACTCATGCGACCTTGAGAACTCGTCGTGTCAAAGATCAGGGCGTCTCCTTCGAGGTCAAAATCCGCGCGACTGACCTTGCTGCGTTCGTTGCTGCGGAGGATTTGGTTGGACATGTTGTAGGTGGCGCTGGGCATTTTGACAGTGACATCGTCTTTGGTGGCAGCGCCAAAGAGGTGGATGGTCATGTCTTCGGCTTGGAGGCGTGAATCGTCGATGCGGGTGAGTACCTCTGCCTCGACCAAGGAGCTTTTTTTTCCTTCGGAGAAACTGGGGATGTAGATGCCGAGGTTGGGACGTTGTGCCGGAACCTGGCGTCCGAAAGCGGAGAGACCTGAACCTGCGGAGACGGCGGTCGGAGCAGGTGTCGTTTTGGTATCGCCTTTGGCTTTTGGCTTCTCATCCGCAGCGGGAACGACCGTGCTTAGGACAAGCAGTCCCAAGGTGCAAATCCAAACCCTGAATGTGGCGAGATTAGACAGCTGCATGGACGATGTGGTGGATGTGGCTGAGCTGCTGCAAGAGGGCTTCCAAATTGGCCAGTGGCACTTGGTTGGGGCCGTCTGAATAGGCTTCTGCCGGATTGGGGTGTGTCTCGATGAAGACACCGTCGCAACCCGCGGCGACAGCGGCGCGGGCGAGCACAGGGGCCAGGATGCCGTCTCCGCCTGTGCTGGTACCTTGCCCGCCTGGGCGCTGGACGCTGTGGGTGGCATCAAAAACGATGCGATGTCCAAGTTCCCGAATCCAGTAGAGTGATCTCATGTCCGCCACCAAGTTCTGATACCCAAAGGTGGTGCCGCGTTCAGTGAAAAAGAAGTTTTCGCAGCCGACGCTGCGCAATTTGTCGGCGATGTTTTGAACATCCCACGGGGCCATGAACTGGCCTTTTTTGACATTGACGGCTCTTCCGGTGCGGCCTGCGGTCAGGATGAGGTCCGTCTGGCGGGAGAGGAAGGCGGGAATCTGAAGGAGATCGATGAATTCAGCGGCTGTTTCCGCCTCCTCCGGGCTGTGGACATCTGTGGTGACGGGGACACCGAGGTTTCGGCCGACATCTGCCAGCAACGCGCAACCTTCGGCACACCCGAGACCGCGAAAGCTCTGCACGGAAGTGCGATTGGCTTTGTCATAGGAGGCTTTAAAGACCCAACGGAGTTGGTTGCGGTCTGCGATGTCTTTTAGGCGGGCGGCAATGTCCCGAATGAAGGGCTCACTTTCGATCACGCAGGGTCCAAGAATGAAAACAGGCTGACTGCCGTCCATGATGACGGGGCCGATGGTGATCTGGGGCAGTTGGGGCATGAAAGGGTGGGAAATGGTCGCGCGCGAGGCAAAGAGAACGTTGTGGCGTTCTTTTGTTGTTACAGAAAATCAAGGGAAACACAACCGTCATCCGCTGAATTTTCACGGGTTTCCTTCCTGGATCTTGCTTTCGTTTACACCAATTTGAGCCGGGTCAGATCCTGAGTGTCGACGAGTCCGACCGGGTGGCCATCGGTATCGATGACAACGATGTCATCGACTCGGTGTTGGTCCAGCGTGGAGAGGACTTCGACGGCAAGTTTTTCGGCCTGAATGGTGACGGGGCGGATGGTCAGGTAAAGGCTGACTGGATGTTCGGCGATGGCGGGGTCCTTTTGGAAAGCGCGCACAAAGTCACCGTGGGTAAAGACACCGGCGAGTTGTCCAGCGGGGGTGGTGGCGATGGCGACTCCGGAGCGGGCGCGTGTCATGGCCTCAAGTGCGGTGTGGACCGTGGTTTCTGGGGTGATGAGGGCCAGTTGCTCGTCTCGACGCATGACGTCGCTGACCCGTGTGAGCAAGGCGCGTCCGAGACTGCCACCGGGGTGGAGGGATGCAAAGTCTTCACTGCGAAAGCCACGCGCCTCTAGCAGTACCATGGCCAGAGCGTCACAAAGCACGAGCATGGTGGTGGTGCTGGAGGTGGGGGCGAGATTGAGCGGGCAGGCTTCACGCTCGACGTGGACATCGAGTGTGACATTGGCGTGGCGGGCGAGCATGGAGTCCGGATTGCCTGTGAGGGCCAGGAGAGCAATCTGGCGGCGCTTGAGGTGAGGGAGGAGGGTCAATAGTTCAGCGGTCTCTCCGCTGTAGCTCAGGGTGAAGACGAGGTCTCCTTCTGCCACGATGCCCAAATCCCCATGCAGGGCGTCTCCGACATTGAGTAGGACGGTGGGAGCTCCGGTGCTATTGAGGGTGGCGGCAAATTTGCGGGCGATGTTGCCGCTTTTGCCCACCCCACAGACGACGAACTTCCTTCCCGAATTGAGACAGGTCAGCATGAGCTCAAGAGCCGCAGAAAAGGCGTCGCCAATGCGGTCCTGAAGGCGGTGGAGTTCGCGGATTTCGAGTTCGATGACGCGGCGCGCTTTTTCGGGATAATTCATGTGACAGCGGGAGGCAAGACGGCAGAATAGGGGACCCGATCCGGGGGAGTGCCCAGTGAGCCGTCGGGTCGGGATGCTAGACCCATCCCAAGCCCTCATCAATGCCGAATCCCCCAACCGTTGCCGTCTATGTTCCCGAGTTTTTGAAGCTCGACATGATGCACGTGTATCGGCAGATCACGGCTTTTGAAAGCGTGCGCTGCCATGTTTTCACCCACAAGGTGGAGAATCCCGAGCACTTTAATTTTCATGTTCGGCGGCTGCACGTGCTGCCAAAGCCCCGGCTACGCTGGTGGCGGCGCTGGGTGGCGCGGAACGTAAAGAAAGCACCGTGGCAGCTGTTCGATTGGGAACTCAGGCACTTCTTGCTGGAACTGACGCGGGTGGATGCGCAGTTGCTGCATGTGTTTTTTGGCCACATCGCTCCACAGTTTCGCACTTTGATGAAGATCTGGCCGCACCCAGTCGTGGTGTCCTTTCACGGTGCGGATGCCGGAGTGAACATGGATAAGCCAGGGCATCTGAAGGCGATGCGGGAGGTGTTTGCTTTGGCGGACAAAATGCTGTGCCGCACGGAAAGTCTGGGTCGAGATTTGGTGGCCCTGGGTTGTCCGGCGGAAAAGATCGCCATCTGGCGCACCGGTGTGCCTCTAGCGGAGTGGCGTTATTTGCCACGTGAGGTGCCGGAGGAGGGCGCGTGGAAGCTGCTGCAGGTCTGCCGATTTGTGGATAAGAAAGGCCTCGACCTGACGCTTGAGGCCTTTGCTGAAATCAAAAAGCGGCATCCGAAAGCAGAGCTGACTCTGGTGGGCGACGGTCCCAAGATGGCGGAGTTGAAGGCGCAGGCGGAGCGTTTGGGCCTTGGCTCTTCAGTGACGTTTCCTGGCTTCCTGCCGCAGGTCGGCGTAAAAAAGCTGATCTACCAGTCCCATCTATTTTTGCACCCGAGCCGCACCACGGCGGATGGCAATCGGGAGGGCATCCCGAATGCGGCACTGGAGGCGATGGCCTCTGGTATGCCGGTGATTGCGACCACCCATGGCGGTTTTCCTGAAGCGATCGAGTCTGGAATCAGTGGCGTTTTGGTGGAGGAAAATCGCGCTGATTTGCTAGCTCAGGCGGCGTTGCAAGTGATGGAGAACAACGGCCTTTTAGAGCGTCTGATTGAAGGTGGCAGAAGGGCCGTGGAGACCAAATTTGACCGCGCCGCGCAGGTGAAAACCCTGGAAGGCTATTATCAAGCACTGATCTGTGAATGTCAGATTCCGGGATTACTGGACGCGTGAAATCTGGGTGGGCTCGTTGCCTCGGATTTGGGGATCGTCCCGGTAGGTTTCCAGTTTGCCGCTGACTTGAAGTCGCTTGCCAGGCAGGTCGTCGAGGACCCAATCGGTGGATTTGTCGAGCGCCTGTTTGGAAATGAAGAGGTTGAAGTTTGAGCCGTCAAATTTGACCAGTTTGTGGCCCGCACCGCCGAGAGTGACGACCTCCTTCACGGTGCCGACGATGATGGCGGGCTGACCCATGCGTGCGCTCAACTGGGCGGCGTCTGTCACGTCGATGGCCGAGCCGTCAACCGGAACCGTTGCCATCGGGTTGGTCGTGGTGACTGGAGCGGGTGAGTTGGGGGTGGGTGATGGCGTGGTGGGGGTGGCTGCTGGAGCCTGGGCCACGGCTACAGGCAGGCTGCCCAGGCCGAGAGCCTCGGAAAGTTTCGCACGGCTGCGTTCTGAGAGGTCGGTCAAACGGACAGGCTGCTCACGGCCATCTTTGAGAACAAAGGTGACTTGGCCGGGGATGACCTGTTTGACGGAGGCTTCAAACATCGCGCCTTGGCTTGTGACCCAGGTGTCGAGGGTTTGCGCGCTCAGGGCGCTGACGGAAACAAGCAAGACCGTAAGGAGAAGGAGAGACCTTTGCATCATAAGAAGATGGGCGGGCGACCGACATCATCAAGTGCTAAAGCGCAATTGCTGCGGTGACGGCAGGGCTTACGCACCAAAATCTTTCCATCTCTTTCAAGGCGAGAGACAATGGGATCTCCCGCAGATTCAGGGAGGCCCACAGATTCCCTCTGAAAGAAATCTGCTGGTCTCCATGAGCCGAGTCCCCGAGACAGGCGAAGCCAATCCACGGGATTAACAAGAGCTACTATACTTTGTTATTGATTTGATACTTAAGCCCTGCGCTGACGGGACAAAGCGTGAGAGCTGCGGGTTAGGCTCAGAGGGGTGCGTCGTCGTGGTGATGGAGGGTGTGGCGCAAG
>JBIIUD010000281.1:0-4831 GCA_044340175.1 Verrucomicrobiaceae bacterium | reverse complement strand
TTCGGCCGAGCTGGTCCTACGCAAGGGCACGACAAGCCCGGGCCTGCCTGAGGGAGTGAGTGTGCGTAAATTCCTAGCCTACGCGCTCGCCGAAACCGGGGTGGTCCTAGCGCGCTGTCAAATGGGTGGGCGTGGAATCAATAGCAGGAATGACGTGGTTTTACTCATGGTGGAATCTGATGGTAAAGTCACCGCTTTGGAAGCCGAAGGCAATGGCCTCTCAGATACGTCGGGCGGGCGAATCAATGTCATGCAACGCCTGGATGTCGCGGGCGATGGCTCCTATCAACTCCTTGCGAGCCTGAGTGGCACGTCGACGGCGAGCAATCAAGTGCTGCTGCAAGGCAAAGCCATCTCGAGTGCGGTTCGACCACGTGTGCTCTTGCGCAAAAACGATCTCCTCACGGGTTTTTCAAGCCGGATTCGTGCGATTGAAATCACTCCCTCTAGCCGCGTTACCGGAGCACTTGGCGGAGGGCTCCAGAGAACGCTATCCCCCGGCGGCGCGCTCGGAACTCGCTCACTGATAACACTCGAGTTTCTTGATAAGAGCCAAGCGCTCTATCAACACGGCACAGTGGCCGATTAACGAACTCGCGATTGAGACCTCAATGGAGGTAGCCGAAGGGCGACTTCCAATCGCAGACTTCGGGCTAATACTCCGTGGTGAGATTGGCTGGGCTGCCTTGGGAAGGTCGCGCGACTCCGGCATTCTGCTGGCCAGGATCCAAGACCTCCGCGAGGTGCTTTAAACTTGGGGGCGAGCTTCTTCCAGTAACGACCGCACTTGCCGCCCGCAGACCTGAGACACTGCCGAAGAGGATTCGAAAGGCCAATCGGCACCGCTTCCAAAAGCCCAGCTTTTCTGCCAAAAAAGGCATCCCAAGGTTGGTGACCACCCCCACCGCACGATCATCCCACAGCGCGATCATCTCGGAGTCTTTGATGCAGGTCACAGGCAGCGGCGGCAGTCCGTGAAGGACGCACCATTTGTGAATGTTGCTCACCTGGTGGGCATTATCAGCACGAGCGGTGAAAATTTTGACCGCACGACCGGTTCGGAGCCAATATTGCACTCGCATCAGCATAAGCGGCACGGGTTTGCCGATGCCCAGTTCATCGAGTGTGGGTCCCGCAATGGCTAGTGTCCCGTCGAGATCGACACCGATCCATCCTCGACGCGGATATTTAGGATATTCAAAAGCTACATGATTGTATTTTTCAAATCCGGATAGAGCAAACATTGGCAAAAAATAAACCCAGGCTTTAGCCAAACAGAAAAGGCTATTTTGGGTTAACCCAAAAAGAATCAGCTTGTTCCTGACAAGGCTTTCACGCGACTGTCTCGCCATGCTACCCTGAGTTTATCCCTCCTCCGCACCAAGCAAGCTTGGCGTATTCAAGGCCTCCCCTCGCAGGTAACGCCCGTCGTGGAGGCGATGCACGTCATCCTCGTTCCACATCTTCCCGTCCGGTCCAGCGCTGCGGATGTCCACTCGGTCCCTGGCTTTGGCATGAAAGAACAGCGGCGTGCCCCAGCGGTCGATCAGTTGCCCCTGATCATTGAGCGCCGCTGAGCCTGACGAGACAAACTCCAGCTCAGCCACGTTTTTCCCCCGCAGTGCTGCGGCCAACTCCTCATTCGCCCCTAGCGGCAGCGGTTCCCTACCCTTGACGAGCAGGGCGAAATTCCCGATCACCTCTGCCAGCGCGCCCAGGTCAGCTTGCACCGTGCCGCCCTCCTTGGCGTAACTTTGCAGGATGGCATCGCCGGTGGGAGCTTGGCGGGGTGGCAAGGGAGGTCCCGCCATCGGTGGGCGCAGCACCGTTGCCTCCGCATGCAGACCGGTTTTTGCCGAACCCCGCCACCACCAGAGCACCGCCATCGCCTCCACCAAAAGCAGGAGGAGGACCCACTTGAGTTTGGCGTTGCGCTTCATGTGGCAATGAATCCTACCGGCCGAGCTGTCGTCGTTGGTTGATAAAAATGCCTCACGTTCGGCAGCACCAAGTCCATGCTCGCGGCCGGCACACCGAACCAATCCAACATCTCGCCAAAGAACGCGTCCACGCTCGTGCTTGGCACCAACCGTCCGCCGTAGCCCACGTCATGCGGCCCCTCCAGCGCCAGATCCGGGAAGGTGCCGTGGACCCGCCCGCCCAGCACAGGCCCACCCATGGCCAAAGCATTGCCGCCCCAGGCATGGTCCGTGCCACGTCCGTTGCTGCGCAGGGTACGGCCAAAATCCGAAGCCGTGAAGGTGATCACGGAATCCTGAAGACCGAGCTGATCCAACGCCTTTTGAAACGCCGTCAACGCCCCACTCAACACTGTCAGCATGCCCTGCTGCGTCTCCAGCAGCTCACTGTGATGATCCCAGCCACCGAAGCTGAGAAACAATGTCTGCCGCTTCAGCCCGAGTTGTGGCCGCAGCGCGATGGCCTTTGCCGCCGCACGAAACTGCCGGGCCAGAAAATTCCCGCTAGGAAACAACCCCGCGACCGCGCTGTCATCATAGTCATTGAATTGCGCCAGAAAGAACTCCTGCGCGTCCAGACTGGTCTTGCTGAGCTGGGCAAAGGACTCCGCCATCAGCCCTGCGTAATGCTGCTCGATGAGACTCTTTTGCGCCGCATTCTTCAGTCGCAGCGGGTTCAGCGGATCACTCGCCGCATCGGTATTCGGACCCGTCAGCGTCAACGCGCCGTCCGCCGTGATGACAAACTGCCGCACCGTGTTCCCCACTTGAAACAGGTTGTTCCCGGCCAGACTGATCCCCATTGCCGTCTGCCCCGAGTTGGCGCTCGCATGCAGCACATCCGCCGCGCGCCCGCCCCAACCCGTCAGCTCGCTCATGCCCTGCGGCACACTGGTTTGCCATTGGTCGATCTGATCGCTATGGGAAAACAACGCCCTCGGAAGCGGCACCGTCTCCGCCAGGTACTGCGCTTTGGTCGTTGGCTGAATGAGCGTGCCCACATTCGCCACAAAGGCCGCGCGCCGCTTGCCCGCATCCCCACCGAGCCCATTGAACAGTTCCTGCAGACCCGCGCATGAAGGGTGGATGCCATACAGCTGACCGTCCCCCTGTGGTGTCTGATTCAGGTCCCGCAGACCAGCCATGCCCAGCGCCAGATTCCCCCGCGCTGTCGAATAAACCGCGTGCCGCCCAGCATCCCGAGGCACCAGCCAATTGAAGGAATCATTGCCGCCATTGAGGAACAAACAAACCAACGTTTTTTCATCGGAAGGAGCCCCCTGCGCGCTCGCCCGTTCGGCCAGTCGCAGATTCAGCAGCGTGTTGAGCACCGCCACCCCACTGACCGCGGAGCAGGCACTCTCTCCGAGAAATCGGCGTCTTGTTCGTCTAGTCATTCTAATAATTTAACACACTCATCACAAAAAACCAGTTCGAACCCGGCTTTCTCCCCCAGCGTTTTGTGTCTCCTCCTCGGTTTGGAATGCTCAGGAATAGATCTTTGAAATTCCCACGAAAAATCCTTCCTGTGTCTGCGTATAGCTTGGCACGGCTTACGCTGCCCACGCTCCCATTGCACTCTTCTCCTTTGTCCGCCCACCGCGCCCTGTCGCTGCTCCTCCTGGCATGCCTCGTCGGCGCGCTCTCTCCCGCTACCGCTGCGGATTCGTCCTCAAACGCGGCCGCCATCGCCCAAGAAGTGGGTGCGCAGGTCTTGCATGAGCGCCGGGGCCAGGGCCTGCGCGTGTTGATCCTGTGTGATTCCATGGGTCTCAATGGCTTTGCTGATGAACTGGACGCGAGTTTCCGCGCCTGCCCGGGCGTCGACCGTGTGCACACCCTCGCCGCCTGCGGCACCAATCCGCTGTCCTGGATGAAGCGCGCTCCCTACGCCAGCGCTACCACCCAATGCGGCTACCTGAGCATCCAATCCACGGACGAACCGGGAGGCATCAAGGTCGAACGCGACATCTACGGCATCCCCGCGGGTAACAAGCCCGGTGACCATCGTGTGCCCAAGATCGAGGACCTCGTCAGCACGATCCAACCGGACGTGCTCATCTTTCAGAGCGGCAACAACTTTTTCGACCTCTTCCAAGGCAGCCAATCCGACTCCGCCAAAAGCTGCGCCCGCATGCGCACCTACTTGGCCCCCTTCCGTCAATGGGTCGCCGCCGCTCCCGGCATCCGCCACTTTTACTGGGTCTCCCCTCCCCAGGCTGGCAACGTCAGCACTGAAGTGCAGCAGGCTGTGTTTGATACGATCCGGGAGGAGATCGAGCCCATGGGCAAAGTCATCGACAGCCGCCAAATCACCCGTTACCCCTACCAGGCGCAGTCCTCCGATAAGATGCACTTTTGGGGAGATGAAGCCTTTGCCTGGGGTCGCGACAGCTTCCGTCTGATCGCGGCTGATCTCGGGCAAAATCGCGCCCCCCGCAGCGCTCCCGTCGTGGAGATCCGCCGCGCCATCCCCGTGGAAGACCCCGGAGAAATCCTCGTCCGCGTTCGCCTGGAGAAGCTCACCCCAGTGCCAGATCCAAGCAGTTTCGCTCCTTATGGCGACCTGCTCGTCGCCGGGCTTTACAAGGTCTTGAAGGTCAAGTCAGGCACCTACGAAGAGAAGCAAATCGTCATCGTCCACCCCGCTTACATCAATCACCAACCGCAGGACTTGAGCCGACTCAAGAAATGGCGTGGCCAGGAATTCTTGGTGCGCGAGCTCAATGGCGACTCCCTCTGGGCCACGGTGCGCCGGCAAGACAGCGTCGCCCCGTTCGACCTCGCTCACTATGTCATCGCTGCCGACGAGGCTCGGCATCCTAGCCATAGCAGCCAAGCACCGAATCGCT
>JBIIUD010000280.1:0-4858 GCA_044340175.1 Verrucomicrobiaceae bacterium | reverse complement strand
GGGAGAATCTCTCGTCAGCCTGATGTCCGGTCTGTTCCTCTCAGCCGCGAACTTCAGTAACGACCTGCAATACCTGGATCAAGAATTGAACAATCGCCGACTCGGTCACCAGATCATGACCCAGGTCATCCTGCTCAATGGCCAGGCTGGACGCCTTTACCCTCCCACGGGCGGCCTCCCCACTGCCTCCACCGCCTCCGCACCATGAACCCACGCCCTATTTCCCATCGGTCGGGGCAGCACGCGCCCAAGGGCTTCTCCATCATGGAAGTCCTCATCACGGCGGCCGTCCTCAGCGTCCTCCTCGCCGTCGCTAGCAGCATGGCCGGCTCTTGGCGCTCTCAGCAGATCCTCGCCGCCGCCACGCGCCTGAACCAAGACATTCAACTCGCGCGCTCCCTCGCCATCAAACGCGGGCAACCCGTGGAAATCCGTTTCTACTCCAACCAAGATTTTTCCCTCACCACCCCCGACCCCCAATACAAAACGTGGCAAATCGTCGGCTATGATGCACGCGAGGAACGTCTCATCCGCCTAAGCGAACTCCAGCGCTTTGACAGCACGGTCATCCTCTCCCGCTTCCCCACGCTTTCCAGTGTGTTCGTCAATGAGCGCCCCCTCGACCCTGCACGCGACCCCTTCCCTTCCGTGCTCCAGACCCGCATGAGTTCGATCGAGTTTCGACCCGACGGCACCACGACCCTAGATCCAGATCCCTCCCTGGTCTGGACCCTCACCCTGCTCACCGACGGTTTCGCCGACGACACGCACAACCTCCCGCCCGACTGCCGCACCCTCATCATCAGCGCTGACAACGGCAGCGTGTCAGTTTACTGAAGACCGCTATCGTTTCAGCGTCACCACGATAGCAGCCGTCATCATCGCGGCACCCGCCAGCCGCCAACCAAGCACGCCCTGCTTCGTATTCAGCTCACGGTTTTGGAACCAGTGACCGATCAGCCACACCGCCACCACACTCCACAAGCCACGCGCGCTGTAGATCACATTGATCGCCGTCGCATCTCCGAACACAGCCAACGTCGTCACCAGACTCAGTGCCTGAAAGCCCACACAGAGCGCCCCCCCAAGCAGCCAAGGCCAGGCCGCCCACGGAATAGCCCGCAGCGGCTCCTTGAAGAGCGGCATGAACCCCACCGAAAACAGCGCGCAAAAAGCAAACATCACTGGCAGAAATCGCCCCGCCCCCCAGGCAGGCGACCACTTCTGAACCAGCACATCAAACAACGCGTAGCACCCCGCTGCTAACAACGACATCCCAATCGCCCGCCCCAGTCCTTCCCGCGACTGAACCGTCCCCCCCTTGTTCAGCAGCACGATCGCCAAAAAGCTCAGCACTGCCGACACCCACAACTGCCAAGGCAACTCCACGCTCAGCACCAGCAGACTGAACCAAGCCACCATCACCGTTTTTGCTCCCAGCGCGGGCGTCACCACCGAGACCGCACCTTTATCCAAAGCCAAAAACGTGAACACCTGTCCGCCCAGAAAAAGCCCCGCCACCAACGCTGCCTGCCACAGACTGCCCCATTGCAGCGTCCCCCCCATGGGCAGGATCAATGTGAAAGCCAACGCTGCCACCACATTGGACACAAACGTCGTCCGCCACACCCCCACCTGGAAGTCCCCCGACCGCTTGAAGAGCATCACCCCCACCACATACAGCAGGCTACTCAGAAAAGGAAAAATCAAATACCACTTCACAACACATCAAGCCGAAGCCCACCCCCCTTGTCAACAACCACCCACCCAAGGAGTGACGGCTCCCTGCCGTCACACGCCCGCTCGATTCACCGCACTGATCACCGCCTTGATCGACGCCAACTCAATGTTGGTATCCACCCCAGCGCCCCACACCGTCCGCCCATCGGCGCACTTGATCTGAATGTACGCCAGCGCACTCGCCTCCGAGCCCGCACTCAAGCTTTGCTCACGAAAATTCGTGAGCTCAAACGCAGCCACGCCTCCGTCGCGAATCAACGCATCCACAAAAGCTGCGATCGGTCCGTTGCCTTTGCCCGTGATCCCCTGTTCCAGCCCAGCTTTCACCAAGCTGCAGCGGCAAGTGAAAACCCCGTCCACACCATCCGCATGGAAGTGATTGAGCGCCAGCGGTGACGTCCGCTCGATGTACTCCTTCCAAAACATGTCCTTCAACTCCAACGCCGTCACCTCACGACCCAAAGCATCCACCAGATCATTCGCCAACGGGCCAAACTCCCGCTGCATGTCCTTCGGCAGTTCAATCTCAAACTCGCTCTCCAGCATGTAGGCGATGCCACCCTTGCCACTCTGACTGTTCACCCGGATCACTTCCCGATACTCGCGCCCCAGATCCTTGGGATCGATGGTCAAATACGGCACATCCCAAAAGCCCAACTCTTTTTCGTAACCCGAAAGGCCCTTTTTGATCGCATCTTGATGACTGCCACTAAACGCCGTGAACACCAACTCTCCCGAGTAGGGCTGCCGTGGCGGCACTGTCATCCCGGTGGTGCGCTCATACATTTGAATCAAGCGATTCATCTCACTGAAGTCCAGCCCAGGGGAAATCCCGTGCATGTACAGATTCATCGCCACTTGCACGATGTCGAGATTGCCCGTGCGTTCACCATTGCCAAACAACGTCCCCTCCACCCGGTCCGCGCCCGCCAGCAAACCCAACTCCGTCGCGGCAGTGCCGGTTCCACGGTCATTGTGCGTGTGCAAACTCACGATCAAACTTTCGCGATTCTTGATGTTCCGACAGATCCATTCGATCTGATCCGCATACACATTCGGCATCGCCACTTCCACCGTATCAGGCAGGTTCAGAATCATCTTCCGCTCTGGCGTCGGCTGCCACACGTCCATCACCGCCTCACTGATCTCCTTGGCAAACTCCACCTCCGTGGCGCTGAAGCTTTCCGGTGAATATTGCAGCATCACCCGCGTCCCCGTCTCCTCAAGCCGATGAATACGATCCTGAATCATCTGTGCTCCCTTGACCGCGATCTCAACGATCTCCGCCTTGGTTTTACCAAACACATGCTTCCGCTGCGCTGGTGACGTGCTGTTGTACATGTGGATGATGACCTGCTTGGCCCCCATCAGGCTTTGCACCGTCTTCTCGATCAAATCCTCCCGCGCCTGCACCAAGCACTGAATGGTCACATCTTCAGGAATGCGCCCTTCCTCAATCAATCGGCGATTGAAGGCAAACTCGGTATTCGAAGCCGAAGGAAATCCGACTTCGATCTCCTTGAACCCGCACTTCACCAACGCATCAAACATCTCCAACTTCTGCCCGACGTTCATCGGCACCGCCAACGCTTGATTGCCATCTCGCAGGTCCACACTGCACCAGAGCGGTGCCACTGTCAGATGCTGCGCCGGCCACTGGCGGTCAGGCAAGTCAATCAAAGGGAATGGACGGTACTTGGCGGAAGGATCGCGTAACATAAGTAACAAGGATCAGGTTGAAATAAGTCAGGAAGAAAGGGCCGTAACACCAAACAAAAAAGCCCCGCCGTAGCGGGGCTTCCAAAAGCTGGTAACAAAGTCCAGCGGCGACTTGGAAACTTACCGCTTGGAGAACTGGAAGCGCTTCCGGGCACCGGGTTGGCCGGACTTCTTCCGCTCCTTCGCGCGTGAGTCACGCGTTAGCAGACCGTGAGGCTTGAGCACCGGACGGAGATCAGGGTTTTCTGCGATCAAAGCGCGGGAAATGCCAAGACGCACCGCGCCCACTTGTCCGGTCAAACCACCACCATTGGTGTTGACGTCGATGTCATAAGTCGTGCGGGTTGCGGTGAGTTGCAGCGGCAGGGTCACCTGATTTTGCAGGCTCTGTGTTGGGAAATAATCATCCAATGGACGGCCATTGATCATGATCTGGCCGTTGCCAGAACGAAGGTGAACACGGGCGACAGCGGTTTTGCGGCGGCCAGTAGCGCTTTTCAGGGGGGCACTCATAGTAGTAGAAAGAGGTTTCGTCAGGATTAGGCCAGTTCAACAGGCTGTGGATTTTGAGCCTCATGAGGATGGGCTTCACCCGCATAAACTTTCAGCTTGAGAATGCTCTTCCGGCCCAAACGATTGTGCGGGATCATGCCCTTGACGGCACGCTCGACCATCAATTCTGGACGGCGGGCACGCAGGCGCTCAGCCGTCTCCACCTTTTGACCGCCCACATAACCGGAAACGGAAGTGTAAGTCTTCTGGATTTCTTTGCGTCCGGTCAGCACCACATCTTTGCAGTTCACCACCACCACAAAGTCACCGGTATCAACATGCGGCGTGAATGTGGGGCGTGTCTTGCCACGAAGGAGATTGGCAGCAGCCACGGCGACATCACCAAGAACTTTGTTCTTAGCGTCGATCACCCACCATTTGCGGGTAACGTCTTGTGCTTTGGCGGAAAAGGTCTTCATCAGGTATCAGGGGCTGTGTGCGGGAATAACAAGCGTGCTTCACCCCTTTTTCGAAAGGGCGCGGCAGCACGGGGGCGCAAAGAGTAGGCGTTGGGCTTTACCTGTCAAATGGATTCTGAATTTCATGAACGGCCTTTTTTAATGTTGGTGGTTCACAGGCAGCTTCCAACGGCAAACTTCCGGGCAAACCTACCCTTCCCCGCTCTTAAAGGCAAATTCCAGTTGCCGCTCCCTCCCGCACGTCCATACTTGCGGGCTCGTTTTCTGACCCGACTCTTTCTTCTCTTCTACTACCATGCTTGAATTTTTCCGCCACCACCGAGGAGCCTTCCTGACATTCCTCACCGTCATCATCATCATCAGCTTCTCCATGTGGGGTGGCTACACTCGCTCCGGCACCACTGGGGCCTCCCCCACGGACAAAGCCT
>JBIIUD010000279.1:0-4869 GCA_044340175.1 Verrucomicrobiaceae bacterium | reverse complement strand
CTTCAATCGCAAAAGCCACGTCATCTCCGTCAAAGAATCCATCTCCTGGACCCTCGTCTGGATCGCCCTCGCCCTCACCTTCAATCTCGGTATCGGCCACTTCATGGGCAATGACAAAGCCCTCGAATTCCTCACCGGCTACGTCATCGAGAAATCCCTCAGCGTCGATAACATCTTCGTCATCGCCCTGCTCTTCTCCTACTTCTCCGTCCCACCGCGCTACCAACACAAAGTCCTCTTCTGGGGCATCCTCGGTGCCCTCGTCATGCGCGCCACCATGATCGCTGTGGGTGCCAAACTCATCGCCGAATTTGCCTGGATCATCTACGTCTTCGGTGCCTTTCTCATCCTCACGGGCATCAAGATGATCGCCAAACAGGAAACCGATATCCACCCGGAGCAAACCCTTGTAGTCCGCCTCTTCCGTCGCTTCATCCCTGTCACCCGGGACTACCACGACGGCCACTTCTTTGTTCGCCATCAGGGTGCCCTCATGGCCACACCCCTCTTCATCGCCCTTCTCGTCGTCGAATTCACCGACCTCATCTTCGCCGTCGACTCCATCCCCGCCATCTTCGCTGTCACACGGGACCCCTTCATCGTCTACACCTCCAATGTCTTCGCCATCCTCGGCCTCCGCTCCCTCTACTTCGCCCTCGCTGGTGTCCTCGACAAGTTCCACTACCTCAAGTTCGGCCTCGGTCTCGTTCTCACCTTCGTCGGAGTCAAAATGCTCCTCGGCCACACCCCTTGGCGCATCGATACCCACATCTCTCTCGCTGTCATTGTCTTGATCCTCACCGGCTCCGTCATCGCCTCCCTCGTCTGGCCCAAAAAATAGCGAACTCCCGATTCCCTTTGGCATGGTCCACTCAATAATCCGTTGATTTCCCTGCATTTATAGGTCCGACACCAACACCGCTGCACTCAAGAAATCACCCTCACCCAGTGAATCCAAAATCCAGCAATCGAGGCGCTTAAGCGGCGCTGACTGCGTTTCTTCAGGCTTTCCGGTCCGCAGCAGCCGCCTCTTCTAGGATACCACCCAGGGAGTGGAAGGCCTTGCTCGCCTCCTGCTCAAGCCGATCCAGTGCCTCCATCATCGGCATTGCGGGACAATCATCCTCTTTATGACTCTGGGCTTCATCATCGGTGCCGTGTTCCCATGAGAGTCTCAGCACCTCAAAGTCGTCTCCAATATCTTCGAAAGACTCATCAAACGCATCCGCGTCCGCGTCCGCCTCGTCTTCGCCACTCTTGTCGGCAATTGCCACGCCACCGCCGTCGCCGTCCGCTGGCAAAGTGAACTCGAAATCCCCACCGAAGACCCGATCGCCTGATCTCCATTCCAGGTCACCCACCCGCTACTGCCGCTTACCTCCAAGCCCCAAAAAGAAGATGATCGAGGCCGAAACCAGCATCGAACCGCACAGGTAATACAGTCCTCCCGCATACGATCCTGTCAGCGTTTGCACCTTACCCATCAACGTCGGCCCCAGAAACCCTCCCAGGTTCCCCACCGAATTGATCAACCCGATACTCCCCGCCGCGGCGGCCTCCGCCAAAAACAAATTCGGCAGTGACCAAAACGCCGGCATGTAGGCCTTGAATCCCGCAAACGCCAGCATGAACAGCGTCACTGTCAGCACCAAATTGCCCTGGCTAAACGGCATCAGACCCAGTGCACCCGCCCCCAGGATGATCGGCAGGGTCGCATGCAGCTTCCTTTCCTTGAAATGATCCGAACTCCACCCCGTCAGCAGTTGCCCCCCAACCGCCACTAACGGCGGCAGCATGATCAACCAGGTCAGGTTATCCAAACTCAAAGCATACCAATCCTTCAATATGCTCGGCATGAAAAACTCCACCCCATAACTACCCGTCACCGTGCAAAAATACGCCAGCGCTAACAGAAGCACCTTCGGGTGTCTCAGCGCTTCAAACACCGTCATCCTCTTGCCCTTGGTCGAATGCGCCCGCTCCTCAGCCAGCTGACTTTCCAACGCCTCCTTTTCCTCCGTCGTCAGCCACTTCGCCTGACTCGGTCGGTCCGTCAGCAGAAACAATACCCCAATCCCCAATAACACGGCAGGAATCGCCCAAAAGACATAAACCCACTGCCACCCCGTCATCCCCAGCACCAGCGGATGATTGATCGTCTCCCCATTCACCACCTCCGTCGTCCCGATCTTCAACAGCATGTTTGAAATCTTCGGACTCATGACCTGCGCAAACGGCGTCGCGATCAAAAAGTAAGACAGCGCCTTCGCCCGATCACGACTCGGAAACCAGTGCGTCAGATACACGATCACCCCCGGGAAAAAACCCGCCTCAGCCAACCCCAACAAAAACCGCACCACATAGAACTGGTTCGGGGTCGTCACCGCCGCCGTCAAACCTGCCATCAATCCCCACGACACCATGATCCGGCAGATCCACTTTCGCGCACTCCACCTCTCCACCATCAAAGACCCAGGAATCTCCAACAAAAAATACCCGAGAAAGAACACCCCCGCACCCAACCCGATCACCGCATTGTCGAAACCCGGAAGATCCTTGATCATCGTCAACTTCGCCACCGCCACGTTCTGCCGGTCCACATATGCAATCACATAGCTGAGAAACAACACAGGCAGCAAACGACGAAAAGCTTTCCGACGCGCGGAATCCAGTGCGGACAGTTGGGGTTGGGAGGCCATGGGAGGCGACGATTTTGACTTCGTCCCGCCTTCCTTTACAAGCCTGAATTCAATCCCCTATGGTAGATTCCAGGAACCCGAAGTCCGACTTACCTGGAGCGTTTCTCGCAAAGAACATTATCATGAACCAGCGACCCCATTGGAGTCAATGGCAAGGATACCAGACAATGCAGTATAGAATCCAAATCAGTCAATCGGCTGATGCAGCCAAATGAGACCCTTACGCCTTCGAGCAATGTGACATGACTATCGATAAACGGACTATTAATCCAGCGACTTCTTCGGTCCCTTGATCTGAACGGCAGGCTGGTTCGTGCGAGGTCTTGGCACCGCCACTTTGGCGAAGCGCTGCACGTCAAAGCCGCGCACAGGCAATGTTAGCTCCAAACTGGCCAACGTCTCCCAAGTGGCCGCCACGCGATTATCATCCGCGATGATGCGGGACTCGAGGTAGGTCGCGAAAGCATCTGGCATCACTTGGAAAAGTGCGACACCATTCGGATCTCCAGCGATCTGACGCAGCGTGCGCTGGTAGTTCGACTCTGGCTTTTTGATCTGATCCAAAGACTCACCGCCACCGCTGGCTGGCGTCAATTTCAAATAGATCAGGTTTTGACCGGGACGAACTTCCGGCTCAAAGGTAAAAGCCTTGGTCAGAGTGGCATTGGCCCCTGCCCGCTTCAAAGCTTCCCGGATCTTCTGTGCATCATAAATGACTACGCTTTTGCCGCGGTCCTTTATGCCATCCCTATTGGAGAGATCTTTGAAGTAGCCCATGATGTCACGTGGCGTTGCTTTGACCTCTTCGACCTTACCACCGTAGGTGAGTGCCAGACCTCCGCCTTTGGCTTCCGCTTTGATGGTCGGTTTTAATGGATCGTTGGAAGGGTCCAACGCCGGCCATTTCAAAAGGTCGCCTTTGGCCAACCCCGCTACAGCCTCTCCCATTTTGCCCAGCGGTGCACGGATCGCCAAAGCTACATCGCCAAGGCCAAACAGCACTTCTTTGCTCGCTGGCAACCCCGCCTCCGTCAACGCCTTCCAAGCCACGGCCACCTCCTCCATCTGAAACGTTGCCGCCAGTGGGGCGATGTCCACCCAGGCTTGCTGCGCTTTTTGTGCATTGCCCAAAACTTCTGTCAGCAGCTTGGCAAAGGGATCGATCTTGATCTCCTTGTAGGTCAGTTGCGAGGTCATCTTGGTCAAGCCCTCCGTCAGCGGCGTGATGAATTCAGTCTCGTTGAAGAAGAGCACCCCACCCTTTGCCACCAGCACCCGCGTTTCTTTGGGAGCTTCTGGGTAAGCGCGTGGGTTGGGCAGACGCACGATCGTTGGCGCTTCCGGCTTATACACGGGTGTCTCGTCCAACAGAGCCTTCAGGCGCTCCACTTCGCTGAAGAGTTTGTCCACTTCCTTTTTCTCGTCTTCGCGCTTCTTCTTGGCATCGGCTAGCTTCTTGCGAAACTCTTCAATGTCCATGAATTGAAGCTGGGCCACCTGGGACATGTCCACGCTACGCAGTTCTTCCGTGACTTTCTTTAGTTCTTCGCTGGCCAGGACCTTTTTCGCATCAATCTGCTCCGGCGTTTCTGGCGGTGGCGGATTTTCCTCCAGCTTTTTCTTCATTTCCTGATGCTCTTCCGGCGTCACGTTCGGGAGCTCGGACAAAATCTTTTGCATGGAATTTGCCAGACTCAAGGCCACCACGACGAACACGATCATGAGCACTCCGACGACGTTTGTCACGGCGTCCATGAGTGAGTCCATGTTTAACTCGCCACTATCTTGATTTTTCTTTGCCATGGGAATTGAGGGGACTTCAGTTGACTACAACGCATGGGAACCACTTCACTTAGCTGGAGGTGGTGTTCCAGGTGGTGGCGGGGGTGCTGTTCCAGGCGGCACATTGCTCGGTGCGGGCGGCGGGGGAGGAATCTTACCGCGAAACTTTTCAAACAAGTCCAGTTGTAGTTCGCCGCGACCCGGAATCGGAAGTTTGCCGACACGAATCCCATAGTCAGACTCGGCCCGTCCAGCTCCATTATTGAAAGCCCCATAGCCATCATCCCTAACCAGGAAAAGAATCAGGGAGTTTTTGTCCTTTTGCAGTTCCAGGAGGAAGTGATTATAAGAGTGATCACCCACCACCACGTCTGGCTGCGCGCTCAGA
>JBIIUD010000278.1:0-4888 GCA_044340175.1 Verrucomicrobiaceae bacterium | reverse complement strand
GCCTTCACAGCCAGCAGTCCGAGCACATCCACCGGCAGTTCCGCCTTCAGTTCTACCAGCCCACCTCCCATCTCCCGATGCCCAGGCATCCTCACCTTATTCCAGACCAGCCACATCGTGGAGCGGATGATGCGGAACAGTCTCGGAAACACCAACCAGATCCCCCCCAGAATCGCCAAGAAAACCCCAAAGGCCACCACCGGATTAAACAACACCAAACCCATCCCGCCAACGACCCCCACATCCTCGGCCAAACTCATGGAAACATTGGTGAAAGGCTCCGGCGAGTGATTGATCAGCATCCGAGAACCCGCTTTCGCACTGTGCGTGGTGAGGGCAGCACCACCAGCCGCCAACGCCGCGATCACTTCCATGTAAGGAGGCATCTCCCCCAGGACCTGCAGCGCTAGCAGCGTCCCACCTACCGGACGGATCACCGTGTGCACACTGTCCCAAAGCGAGTCCACCCAGGGCACCTTGTCCGCGAAAAACTCCATCACAAAAAACACACCCGCGACGGCCAATACCCACGGGTGTCCGAGCGACTCAAAGTGCGCGTAGCTGCCGGTGAGTTGCACCCAGTCAAAACGAATGGCCAGACCCGCGATGAGAACCGTCAAATACAAGTTCACTCCCGCCAGCGACGCCAAGCCGAGAGCGACTCCGAGTTGTTCGATCATTTCCATGGTTGTCCTGTAACATGTCCCCCCCTCCACCGCGATTGCAAGTTCTCTTCTTTTTTGGAATGCCCCCTCACCGCGGCGGTCGGTACTTGATGATATTCCGATGATACACCTCACACTCCTTCTTGTGCAGCCAGAGGCTGAACAAAAACAGCGCCGCCGTGCCAATGATGAAGACTATGAGGAGCGGTTTGCCTTTCCCTGCGAGTTGCGCAGCCAATGTCACAGCCCCCGCGACGGCTAGCGTGTAATAAACCCAGTTGAAACGGCTGCGCCGCTCTGTCTGCTCACGAATCAGCGGCCCCAGAGACGTGTCACGTGTGGCGATAATGCGTGGCGTGGCCTTCTCACGCAGGTCTTGATACGGCCACACGCTGGCGGCACTCAGGGTGATGATCAAAAGTGCAAACAAGCGCGACTTGCCCTCGCCTGTCAGTTGGGCGACCACCAAAAACAGCAGACCAATCCCCAGACCATACAGCGGCAAAGACTCCAGCAGCAAATGCAAGTATTCCGGGTCACGGACGCTGGTCCAAAGATGCGTCAGTTCTTCCCACATGGTCGGTTAAATTCAGAGCTTAACTTAAAAGAGTTCAGCCTGCCCGCTCAAAGGCGGCACCAAGCCCAGCTTTCGGTAAGCTGAAGGCATCGCTACCCGGCCTCTCGGCGTGCGCTTGATGAAACCTTGCATCACCAGAAACGGCTCATGCACATCCTCCAACGTCGAGGCATCTTCTCCCACCGCCACCGCCACCGAACTCAGCCCCACCGGTCCACCATCGAACTTTGTGATCACTGCCTCCAGCACACGGATGTCCATTTCATCCAAGCCCGTTTCATCAATGTCCCGCATCGAAAGCGCCAGACCCGCCACCTCTTCTGTCACGATGCTTTGCGCCTTCACCTGAGCAAAGTCACGCACCCAGCGCAGCAAATGGTTGGCAATGCGCGGCGTCCCACGGGAGCGCCGGGCGATCTCGTGCGCGCCGCCAGGATGCATCTCCACCTTCATCAAGCGCGCCGAACGCATCAGGATGTGCTGCAATTCGTCCGTGGTGTAATAATCCAATCGATTGGGAATGCCAAAACGCGACCGCATCGGCGCCGTCAGCATTCCCGCTCGCGTCGTCGCCCCCACCAAAGTAAAAGGTGGCAGGTCGATCCGAATCGTGCGCGCCTTCGGCCCTTGGTCGATGATGATGTCCAACCGGAAATCCTCAATCGCCGGGTACAAATACTCCTCCACACTCGGGTGCAGCCGGTGAATTTCGTCGATGAACAAAATATCTCGTTCCTGCAAATTTGTCAGGATCCCCGCCAGATCCCCCGCCCGCTCAATCTGAGGGCCACTCGTTGTGTGCAGGCGCGAGCCCACCGCACTGGCAATCAAATTGGCCAACGTCGTTTTACCCAGCCCCGGTGGACCGCAGAGCAACACATGATCCAGAGACTCATCCCTCAGCTTTGCCGCCTCCACCATGACCAACAGCTGCTCCTTCACCTTGGTCTGACCATGAAACTCCGAGAAGTCCGCCGGGCGCAAGGCCAAGTCGAATGGCGAGTCGGGTTCATTCAAGACAGGATTCACAAGAGAAGACGGAGTGCTGGCGTAGGTCAGCACAAGTTGGGCGGCGCTGAGAAAAAGGAAAGGAAGAAATCCATCTCAATCCAACCCGGGCTCTAACCCAGCGCCATGCCGCTGCCTCACGGCCTCATAAAGAACGATCGCCGCCGCCGTCGCCAGATTCAGACTGCGCGTTCCGACCATTGGAATCTTCAAGACCTGATCGCGATTGGCCTTGAGGATATCCTCAGGCAGCCCTCTCGTCTCTGGACCAAAGACCAACCACACTTCCTCTTTGGTAAAGTCCTGGTCCCAGTAGCTGCGACCGCCCTTCGTGCTTAATAGGAACAATTCACCTTCTGGTGCTCCCGATTCCCGCTGAAACACCTCCCAGCTTTCCCACACCTGCAAATCCACTTCCGGCCAATAGTCCAATCCTACCCTCTTGACTTGCTTGTCATCCAAGGAAAACCCGAGGGGCCGAATCAAATGCAATCGCGCGCCCGTGCCTAGACTCAACCTCCCCAGCGCTCCGGTATTATGCGGGATTTCAGGTTGGTAAAGAACCAGATGAATCATCTCTAGTGCAGGTTACGGCCCCGCCGCTGGCATCACCTGAGCTTGATTCACCGGCTGACCACTTGGATCTAGAACTCTTACCGTCACAAAGACCACAAAGGCCTTTTTATCCACCAGATCCACCTTGCTCTTCCAAAACTGACCCACCAGCGGGATATCCCCCACCACAGGCACCTTGTCCCGCACATTGACTCTACGATCTTGCAACACGCCCCCCAGCACCACCGTGCTGCCATCATAAACTTTCACCGCCGTGGATATTTTGTTGGTGCGGAAAATCGGCTGGATGATCCGGTTATCGACAGGTTGAGACACTGGCCCATTGCCCGTATCAACTGTATTGTTAATGTCAGAAGCGTAATCGATGAACCCCTCAAATTCCGTCGTTTGCGGTGTCAGCAGGATCTCGACCTCTCTGCCATTATCAGAAATCACAGGCTCCATCTCGATGAGGGTGCCCAACTTACGCATCTCAAAGGTCGTCGGCGTCGAAGGCGTGATGGGTGCCGTGTTATTATCGCCAACAAGAAAGGCATTGTTCCCCAATGGCACTTGGCCCACCTGTTGAGGGATTTCTGGCGGATCAAACTCCGTTGGATAGCGGAACTCCCTGGCTAAATCAATCGTCGCCTTTTGACCACCTTTGGTGACAATGCTCGGCATCGCCAAAAGATCGACTCCCTTCCTTTGATTGAGCGCCCTAACGACCACCTGAAACTGGGGATCAGTAAGCACGCCGGAAAGCGCTAGCTGTCCTGGAGAACGCGCATTTGTCGTCACTGGCGGTAGGTTCTCGCCGAGCAGGCTGTCCAGGGTAGGACGACCAAAGATTTCCCCAGAGCTTCGGTTGCCCGATGTCATCGGAAACTGGCCCACAGGTATGTCAGTGCCAGGTAACTTGGTCGGAAAATTCGTCGAAGGTGCGTCACCAGGCTGCATGTTGCCCCCTGTCCCGCCACTCGCAAACACCCCATTGGACCCCGGCACATTGAACTGGCCCAACAACCAATCAAAGCCCATTTCTTCAAGGTTGGTCTGATTGACCTCAATCATCTTGACCATGATCAAAGCCTGCTTGGGCGACGAGGCAGCAGCGGCTTCCACCAACGCCTCCACCAACTCCAAATTGGGGGCAGTGTTTCTCACCACCAACCGATTTGAAGACGTCACATAATTGGCGACGGCACCCTCAGGAAACAAGACTCCGCGCGCCTCCAAAAACTCCCGCGCCGACAACCGCCGCACCAATGGAGCATTGGCCGCCGCTCCCGGATTCTGTGCAAACGGATCATTGGCCCCAGGCGCAGCCGCATCCATCGGTGCCGATTCAATGAACCCAGGCGGCACACGGTAGTAACGGACAAACAGATCGCTAGAACGTTCGGTGAGAGACACAAACTTAACCGCAAAGTCATCCACCTTGTAGGCCGCACCCGCTTTCTCTGCTACATATCGCACCAGTTCTTCCAGAGGCATGGTCGTCACCGCCAGATCAATGGTGGCAGCAGTCGTCTCTGGCGGAACATTCAAGACAAAGTCAACGCCTTTACCCTCTGGATCAAGATCGCGACTACGCACCCTCAAAAACTCCACCACCTCACCCAAAGAAGCCCCACTGAAATCCACTTTTGGCACCACTAAAGTGCGCAGCTTTTGCACAATTTTTTCACGATTCCCCTGGATGTTCCTCAAGGAGTCCTGCCTGAGTGAACTGTATTTTTCCAAGGCTTCGGTCGTCGGCGGAACGGCATCCTCCCACTGCCGATTGACGTCGTTCAGCATTCGCGCCTTGTTGTGATCCCTGGCCGACTCAAAATACCTCGCCCGCAACTGCTCCACCCTTTCCATGCCGCGGCGCGCTGCGGTATTGTAAGCATCGACACGTAACACCTGGGTGTAGATTTTAGCAGATGAATCAAAGTCACCCAACTCGAGCTTGGAGGCCGCCATGGCCAAAAGCTCCGATACTTGCTTCGTGTTGGCCACATGTTGCGGCGTCAGGGCAGGCGGATACCGGTCTGGATCCCCCATGTCTTTGAGCAACCGCTCCGCTTCGCGATTC
>JBIIUD010000277.1:0-4897 GCA_044340175.1 Verrucomicrobiaceae bacterium | reverse complement strand
CAACCGCATCGGGTTCACCCGTCCATCCCATTGGTTAAAATCACCCACCAAGCTGACCCGGCGCGCGTTCGGAGCCCACACCGCAAACTGCATCCCCGGCACGCCATCCAGCACCTTGGCATGCGCACCCAAGCAATCATAAAGCCGCCGGTGGGTGCCTTCCCGGAAATAATACATGTCTTGATCTCCCAAGAGCGGACCAAAAGAATAAGGGTCCCTCACCCGCCACCGGTGACCATCAAAGCTCTCGTATTCCCACTCGTAGCGGACATGCGACTGCCACTCCTCGAGCTCCACCACAAACAGGCCATAATGATGCGCCTTTTCAGCCTCAACGCCCGCCTCTGCGCCTTCCGTCCAGAACCACGCACGCAAAGCTGTCGGTTGAAAAGTCCGTCCCACCCTGCGGCCATCGTCGAGAATCTGCCGGCCCAAAAAACCAAACGGATTTCCATGGCGCGCTTCCAACAGGGCTAGAACTTCAGGCTGGGCAGAGAGAGGTCGGCTCATTCTCTTTTGATAGCCTCTTGAAGCAAAGGCACAAGCCGTTCTTTACAAAGCGCACGCCAGTCATGCCCCGTCCATACCCTTCGCCGCACCGCCAATGAGGCCTCAACACGGCTCCAGCTCAGCAGTCTCTCCGCCAGCATTGGGGGGGCATCATCCGCACCGAACCAATGCGCAGCCGCTCCGATCACTTCCCGATGCACTGGCAAATCCGTGCACCAAACGGGCAGCCGCCACAGGGCCGCCTCCAGCAGCGGCAGACCAAAGCCCTCGCTCCGACTCGGAAAAAAAAGCCCGTCGCACAAGGCATACAGCGCACTCACATCCGCGTCTTCGAGTTCCCCTTGCTCCCCGGCAAACACCACCTCATCAGCGATGTCCAAGTCTCTCACCATCATCTGCAGCTCTTCGAAATACGCTTTCCCGTCGCTCTGATGAGGGTCGGGCGCCCCTGTCACCACCAACCTTGCACGCACTCCTTTGGGTTTCAAAACCGCCATGACCTGCAGTCCGAGTTCCACATTCTTCCGCCGGACCAGTCGCGCAGGTTGCAGCAAGTTCAGCTCACTCTCCCACAAGCCACGCTCACTGGCCAGCACCGACACCCGCTTCGTCAGCCCCAAGACCGCTGCCGCATCGACTCCATTCGGTATCACCACCACCTGCTCCAGAGGCAAACCCGCCGCCCCCGCCCACTCTTCAGCCCTCACGGCCGACACAGCGATGTGCAAGACCTCCGGCACCGGCTCCGCCCAGCCCAAAGACGCATAGGCTGGATTCACCGCCGCCACGTCATGCACCCAGTTCACCCAACAAGTCTCTTGGTCCGCTGCGACCAACTGCGAAAGCTCCCGCGTCCAGCGCAGATCAAAAGGCATCGTGAACACATTGTGCACGATCACCGCATCAAAGTCCCCCGTCTCCTGCCGCTGCCTGAAGGCCGCCGCATCCGCACCGCCCCAAAGACTGACCTCATGCCCCAGCCCAGCCAACGCGCGTGCCTGCTCGCCCACGACCCTCTCCACACCGCCCACCACGGGCGGCAAGGTGTAGTGCAGGATTGCGATGCGCATGAGCTATCATGGCGCGCCGACTCAGCATCGGCAAGCCTTCGAGCAAGGTCAGACCACGATGTTGACGAGTTTTCCGGGCACCACGATGATTTTCTTCACCGGTTTGCCTTCCATGAATTCCTGCACCCGTGCACTCGCCAGAGCGATCTTCTCGATCTCCTCTTTCGGTGCTCCGACGGGCACCAGCGCCTTGTCGCGCAGCTTGCCGTTCACTTGGAAAACAATCTCCACCTCGTCCTCGATCAACGCCGCCGGATCAAACACCGGCCATGACGCATCGGCCACAAAGCCTGGCACCGCATGACTTGGGAAAACACTGCTCACCAAAGCATTCAACTCCTCCGCCAAATGCGGCGCAAACGGACTCAGCACCCGAAGGAAAGTCGCCACCACACTGACCGGGCGCACCTCACTCTGGGTCAGCGCATTGGTCAGGATCATCATCTGACTGATGGCGGTGTTGAAGCTCAATTTCTCAATGTCCTCACCGCATTTCTTGATCGTCTCATGCAGAACCTTGGTCACCTTCTTCTCAGGAGCCACCTCTTGCAGCTGGCTGGAGATGGCCCAAACACCCGCTTGGTCCTGCTCCATCACCACCCGCCACGCCCGCGCCAGGAAGCGATGCACCCCTTCCACGCCCTTCATGCTCCAGGGTTTCACCTGCTCCAGCGGTCCCATGAACATCTCATACAGCCGCAGCGAGTCCGCACCATACTCGCGCACCACATCATCCGGGTTCACCACGTTGCCGCGACTTTTCGACATTTTCTGCCCGTCCTCACCCAGGATCAGCCCCTGATTGACCAAGCGTTGAAACGGCTCCGGCGTGCTGACGTAGCCCAAATCAAACAGCACCTTGTGCCAAAAGCGCGCATAGAGCAGGTGCAGCACCGCATGCTCTGTGCCGCCCACATACAAATCAACACCACCGGGCTTGCCACCGCCCATCCAGTACTGCTCCGCGGCTTCACCGACAAACCGGTCTTCATTGCGCGCATCGCAGTAACGCAGGTAATACCAGCACGACCCCGCCCACTGCGGCATCGTGTTCAATTCACGAGTCGCCGTTTCCGAGTAGCGCACCCAGTCCGTCGCCTTGGACAGTGGCGGCTCCGGTGTGCCCGTCGGCTTGAAATCCACCATCTCCGGTGGCACCAGCGGCAACTCACTATCATCCAATCCCCGGTGCTTGCCATCCTCCCAAACAATCGGGAACGGCTCACCCCAGTAACGTTGGCGACTGAACAACCAATCGCGCAGCTTGTAATTGATCGTGCCCTTGCCCAGCCCCTTTTGCTCCAGCCATTCAGCGATTTTTTTCTTCGCCTCCACCGTCGGCAGACCCTCAAGGAAACCCGAGTTCACAGCGATTCCATCATCCGTATAGCCCTGCCAGTCCACACCCTCTGGCGGCATCACCACCTGCTTGATAGGAAGCTGAAACTTCTGCGCAAACTCAAAGTCCCGCTCATCATGCCCCGGCACCGCCATGATCGCGCCCGTGCCATAGCCCATCAGCACATAATCCGCGATCCAGATCGGGATCCGCTCCTCATTCACCGGATTGATCGCATACGCCCCCGTGAAGACACCGCTCTTCTCCTTCGCCAACTCCGTCCGCTCCAGATCCGACTTGGACATCACACTGCGCTGATACGCTTCCACCTCAGCCTTTTTGTCCGCCGTGGTGATCTCTCCCACCAGCCCATGCTCTGGAGCCAGCACCATGTAAGTCGCCCCAAAGAGAGTGTCTGGCCGTGTCGTAAACACGGTCACTTCCCGGTCAAAATCCGCAATCTTGAACGTCACATGCGCCCCTTCACTGCGGCCAATCCAGTTCCGCTGCAGCAGGCGAATGCTCTCCGGCCAATCGAGCCCATCCAGTTCATCGATCAATCGCTGTGCATACGCCGTGATGCGCAGCATCCACTGCCGCATCGGACGCCGCTCCACGGGGAAGCCGCCCACCTCACTTTTGCCATCCACCACCTCTTCATTGGCCAGCACCGTGCCCAGTTCCGGACACCAGTTCACCGGCGCCTCGCTGACATAAGCCAACCGCCGCGCATCGACCTCTTCCCCACTCAGTCCCTGCGCCTCCAACTCGCTCACCGGATGCGCCTTGCCGTCCTCGCCCACATAGGAGTGGTACAGCTTCAAAAAGATCCACTGGGTCCACTTGAAGTAGCCCGGATCCGTCGTGTTCACTTCACGCGTCCAGTCATAGGCAAAACCCAATCGCTTCAACTGCCCACGGAAACCCTCAATGTTCTTCTCGGTCGTCGCCCGCGGATGCTGGCCAGTCTTGATCGCATACTGCTCCGCAGGCAGACCAAAGGCATCCCACCCCATCGGATGCAGTACATTGTAGCCCGACATCTTCTTGAAGCGACCAATGATGTCCGTGGCGGTGTAGCCCTCCGGATGGCCCACATGCAGCCCCTGACCGCTCGGATAGGGAAACATGTCCAACACGAAGTACTTTGGCTTCGACGCGTCAAAATCCGCGTCCCCGGGATTCGGCGTGCGGAAGGCTTGGCTCGCCTCCCACTGGTCCTGCCACTTGGGTTCAAATTCGTCGAAAGGAAAAGGTCTGCGTTGCTCGCTGCTCATAAAAGGGACCGCCACCAAACCCCGCAGCAGCCAACACGCAAGCCTGGAATGGGCTTTCCGGTGTTTGCCGTGGACAGCTCATGACGCCCAGGTTAGGGCTCTTTCGCGACCTCATAACGTCCATCGACGCTTTGGACACCGGGTGGCACCCCCTTTTTCTCAAAGGCCGCATAAGGCGGCGCTAGCTCATCACGCCAAAAGCCCAGCCAAGTCGCCCTTTCCGCCTCTGCTTGGGCGATCCGTTCAGCCGTCATTCGGAAAGGAAACACATGCACTGGCACCGCCACTTGCCCAGCCTTCAGCGCCGCCTCGACCAACAGATAAATCTCTTCAATGACCGGATCCGTCATGGCGAAACAGCCGATGCTGACATTGCTGCCATGGACCATGATCAGGCTCCCCGTTCGACCATGATGCTGATCGTAGGCATTGGGGTAGCCGATGTTGAAAGATAGGTGAAATCGGCTGATCGGATTGAGCTGCTTGATGCCCACCTCATAAAAACCTTCAGGTGCCTGCAGGTCGCCTTCCTTCAACTTGGGTCCCAATGTGCCGGAGAAGTTCGCAATCCGCCATTTCCGAAACAGTTTCCATGGCTTGCCTTCCGCCGCCTCCACCCAGAGTTCCAGTTCACGCTCTTCTTTGAGCACCCGCACAAACACAGGTGACCCGTAACGCAGTTCCGCCCCTGCCAGCGCCTG
>JBIIUD010000275.1:0-4906 GCA_044340175.1 Verrucomicrobiaceae bacterium | reverse complement strand
AAAAGTGCCGAGAAATCGCTGCGCTTCCTGGGCGTGGATTCTTTGGACCTGCTATTGGTGCATCGTCCGGACTGGCTCACCAGTGTGGACGAGACGGCGGAGGGTTTGAATCAGCTTTTAAGGTCTGGCAAGATCCGTAGTGCGGGGGTGTCCAACTACAATACGCATCAGTTTGACGCGCTCAATTCTCGGATGGAACAACCGCTGGTGACGAATCAGGTGGAATTCAGTCTGATGCAAATGGCTCCGATCGATGATGGGGTGTTTGATCAGTGCCAAAAGCTGCGCATCAAACCCATGGCGTGGTCGCCGCTAGCGGGTGGTCGCATGATGAGTGGGAGTTCCGATGCAAGCGCGGTGAGGCTGCATGCGAAGGCGATGGAGTTGGGGGTGAAGTATGACAACGCAACGTTGGATCAGTTGGCCTACGCTTGGATACTTGCGCACCCCGCGCAGGCGTTGCCGGTCATTGGAACCAACAAGGTGGACCGGATCAAGGCGGTGGCGAAGGCCGCAGAGATCAAGCTAGAGAGAGAAGATTGGTATGCGCTTTGGGAAGCCGCCAAAGGGCATGGTGTGCCGTGAGTTGCGGGGCTTCACTTGAGTTTTTCCAGAAGGGCCTTGCCCGCCGGATGCTTGGGCAGAGTGTTCAGCACCTCGGCGGCAGCTTTGAACTCGCGCTGGGTGCGAAGAGCCTCGGCTTGATAAAGACGTGCGCGATCGTGCTCCTCCGAGGCGGCGGGGTAAAGGCTGGCGGCATGATCGAAGAGGTCAGCGGATTCGACGGCGTTACCGCTCTGGCCTGAGAGAAGGCCAAGGAGTTCAATCAGGTGGGGGCTCTGGCGCTTTTCGGCGATGTTGATGAGTTGGCGCTTGAGTTCGGGTGCTTCCGCCTCAGAGGGCATTCGGGTGACAAGGCCGTGGTAGAGGGCGTAGTCGCGCGCTGTTCCTTCGATGCCGAGTCGAGTTCCGGGTGGGTGTTTGAAGGGGCGATAAAGCGGGTCTCCCAACACGACCTGCATCCATGAAAGGCCAGGGGAGGCCGCCCAAGCAGCTTCGGCTAGGGTGTCTCCGGCGAGGAGACGCTCGTTGAAGCGATCCAAATGGCAGGTCAGTCCGAGATAGGGTTCCCAAACATTGCCAAGAGTGGCAGCGGCACCTCGTACCAGGAGAGGGCCGGTCCAGAACTTGGACGGGTTGCGCAGGTTGGCGGCACTGAAGGAGTGCAAGTGACAAACGACAGCGCCTTTGGCAAAGCGGAAAGCGGGATCTTCAAACACACCGCCCACATGATCCTGGTACCAGCCGAAATAGAGAGCGGTATCTGGCAGGGGCCAATGTTTAGGGATGAGCTCAGATGAACGGTCCACATAAACGGGGATGCCTGCTTGGCGATAAAGCGTGGCGCAGCGACGCAGCCATTCCTCACCCTGTTCATAAGAGCCGTCTTTGCGGGCTAAGTCGAGCACGGCACGGCCGGTGAGACCGCTCTTTTCAACGGTGAGGGCATCATCGATCATGCGCCGGAGGGTGGCGTCGTCTGGGCCGTCGAGCCGGCCGATGAAAAATAGGCCGGGAACTGAGGGGAGTGGGGCAGTACTGAAGGGATTTGGGAACAAGGGATTCGGTATGAAACCGGACAGTTCATAGGGCTCCATGCCGAGCAGGGAGATTTCACTGTCCACACTGGCTTCGTCCTCCTTCCCTAGTGGAGGGTCTGACATTTCCCGTTTGATCCGAATGGGTAGGCCGCGGATGAGGACAAGCATGCGGATCTGGCTGGATTTGACACGAGTGGTGAGCGCCGGATTGACCGTCTGTTTGTCGCCCTGCTGCCACCAGCGGCGCTTGTCAAACTGCTGGCGTAAGGGGTCGCGAATTTGAGTGTTGAAGTCAGCGCGACTGATGTCGTCTGAGTTCGAGCAGGGCAGTGCAAGCAGGTGCTGTGGGGGAATGCTACGTGCGGCGGCGTAGTGTTTGGCAAGGGCCTCTGAACCTGGGTAATTGGGGTTATAAATCACCAGTGTCGCCTCGGCTGTGAGGGCGGTGTTCGCTGTGGCTACTGAGTCGGCACCGCCAAGCAGCAGCATGGTTAGGAAGATGCAAATAGCGAGTTGAGAGGATGTCATCTTAGCTAGGCTCATTCCAGTTCAGCGTCAGGCCGTCGTAGGCGAGTCTCACTTCCGGAGGCAGCGCGGTTTCGGCACGGGCGTGCATCACCTCACACTGGAAGTGGGTAAAAAAAGTTTGCCGGGGGCGGATGAGAGCGGACGCGGCCAGGGCCTCGTCAAAATTCATGTGGGTAGGGTGCGGGCTGAACCGTAGGGCGTCCAGGATGAGCGTGTCCACGCCTGCCATGGCTTCCAGGGCTTCTGGAGAAAGGGTTTTGCAATCGGGGATGTAAGCGCAGAGCTTGCGGTGATTGCGCTCGAAGAGATAACCGATGGTTTCGACTTTGCCATGGGCGACAGGCAAGGGGGTGACCCGTGTGGCCCCGAGGGAAAAAGGACCGTGGATTGGCTTTGGAAAGGGTTTCAGGTAACCGCGATAGCGATTTTCTCCATTGAAAGCGTACTCAAACATGCGCTCGAGTACGCCGAGTGTGGCGGCGGTGCCATGAACCGGGATGAATTGGTTCAAATCTGGGGTGAAACGCCGCAGTTCGTCAAAGCCAGTGACGTGATCCATGTGGGCATGGGTGAACAGGGCTGCCTCCAGGTGTCGAATACCAGCGCGCAAGCATTGGTAGCGGAGATCAGGTCCTGTATCGACGATCCAGTCGAGTTCGGGAGTGCGCATCCAGACGGAGGAACGGAGTCGATTGTCTCGTGGGTCGGTGGATCGGCAGGTCTCACAATCACAGCCGACCGCAGGAATGCCAATGGACGTGCCGGTGCCAAGAAAAGTGAGGGTGAGTTCCGCCATGAGATCAGACCCCTGCCTTAACGCATCTGGACGCATTCAACAACCTCAGCTAGCAAGCAGAGTCATTTGATATCGAGAATGGTGACCTCTCCTTTGAGCGGTTTGACCATGTTTTCCGCGACTTTCGTGAGAGAAGGACCTTTGTCATGAGGGGCATGGATGTAGAGCTTGCGATTGCGCTGTTTGAATTTCTTCACCACATCAGCGGCGGTTTCTTCGTCCACTCGGTCTTGAAAGTCGGCAAACCAATACACCACATCCGCGTCTTTGATTTCTTTGGCGAGAAGCGCGGAATGGACGGAACTGCTGCGGGCACCCAGAGCGACAAGCCGATCAATGAAGTAGGTGTCCTTGCGTTTGGCGACTTGCTTGTAAACATCCTCAAGCGGCATCGGCTCTTTGGGGTTGTATTTGAGCTGCTCATATTCAGCGCCGACCTTTTGCATGTCGCCCTTGCCCTGCCAATACTGCCAAAATTTATCAAACTTCTCATCGCCCACGCGGTGAACGGGTTCGAGTTCCTTCAGCGGATGCATCCAGCAACCAAAGTAGAGCACAAGAGCGCTGTCACGACCGACCTTTTTGAGTTCCTTGACCACTTCCGGCAGATAACGGGTCATGGAGCGTGAGACATCCATGACGACGGCGATTTTGCGGACGTTGTCGATTTTCTTGCCGAACATCATGATGGAGCCCGAACCTGCGCTGCCGAAGTTGGTATCGAAAGTGCCCATGGTGGAGCCGAGGTCGAGAGTGGTGGCGGAGGGGTCAAATTCGACCGCAGGCATTGGCACAGCCGAGGCGTTCGTGGCTGTGGTGAACTTCATGCTGGCGGTCATCTGGGTGACCTGGGACTGTGGGGGCGGCTCCGCGATCTTTTTTGATGTGGGGGCTTGTTCCTGGACGGCCGGAGCGGAGATGGCAGTGATCTCTGAGGAGGGTGGGCCGGGCACCACGACGATGAGCACGCCCAGCAGCAACGCCAGCGCCGCATGAACAACCACCGCCATAACAATGGCAGCGGCTTTTTCCTTGCCGTGATGGGAATTGGCCACCGTTGGAAGATCGATGGGTTCCTCTGGTAGGGCAGGTAGGTGAGTGAGTTCGTCGATGGCTTGGACCGCAATCTCGGTTTCGGTGTCGGCTTGAACTTCGGTGACCTCAGCAGCGACAACGCTGGGCTGTGGTGCGCTCAAAGCCACCGGCACGACAGGCTGAATGTCTTCAGTGTCATCGGGTAAGGCAATGGCTTCGAGTTCCGTAGGGTCAGACTCCGGAAGGGATGAGGCGTCATTCATGGGCATGCGAAGCGGGACGATGGTTCGTTATGCATCGGTTTTATCCCATTCCGCAGGCCTTGGCCAGCTTCAATTTTGACATCTCACTGGCCGAGATGAAGGTATTCACGAACGGTATGGTTCATGGCACGCCGCACGGGCGGAAAGGCGTCCGCTAGATGGGACAGGACCGACTGCATGGCAAACTCTTCGGCGAGCACATGGCGGCTGGCGGCGTGCAGGTGTGAGACGACCATGCCTTCGTAAAAGTCAAGTCCTGGAGCGCCTCTGCGTTCCGCGCGGTGCTTGAGAAAGTCTGGATAAAGGCTGGTCAATACGAGGAACTGGTTGGCGCATTGGACATGCAGGAAAAAGCGCTCGTGACGGCTGGCACGGTCGATGGAGCTGAGGTAGTCATGGCTGTAGAAGCTTTCCACTTGGCGTTCCGCCTCCTGCCGGCCGCCATGAGGTCGGCAGCCGAAGTCAGCGCACACAACGGCGATGTAGTCCGCCACGGCGACCTCGGTAACGCCCACGCGTTTGAGAGTGTGGCGCACGACGATGAAAAAGAACAGTTCAGCGGAAAGCAGGGCCCCGCTGTTACGGATGATGAGGTCCTCGAAGAGTTTGGGGTGATCGAGAATGAGGGCGATGGTGTCAGGATCTCGACAGAGGTCGGAGAGGCTGGCTTTACCCTGGTCGGT
>JBIIUD010000274.1:0-4915 GCA_044340175.1 Verrucomicrobiaceae bacterium | reverse complement strand
CCTCGGCTTCATGACCCAGGCCATGCTGAAAACCAGCAACCTTCTCGACGCCGTCATGAAAAACGTCGTCGTCCAGGTCCCCACCGCCGATTTCCTCGTCAATCAAATGCGCGCCGGTGCCCTGGATGCCGCCATCGTGTATCAAGTCAACGTCCAGCAGGTCGCCGAGCACTTCGACATGGTCCCCCTCCCCAAAGATCTGGGCCGCGCCATCCAGCCCTTCGCCGTGCGCAAAAACTCCCCTCACTACCACCTCAGCCAACGCCTCTTGAATTACCTCCGCGCCCACCGCAGCGCCTTCGAAGACGCCGGCTTCATCTGGAAAGGCGAAAGCCAGCCCATCCCCAGCAACCAGCTCCCCATCCCCGAGTACCTCAAAGGCGCCGGCACCTCCTAGCCCACACCGTTGATGCCACCAAGCGCGTGGATTTCCGACTCCGCAGCAACGCCCCTAACCTCACACCTCCACCGCTTCACACTGCTCCCGCCATCCTGGGAAATTCCAGTCGTTGGGAAATCCAGAGCACTGCGCCGGTTTCACCGGCTGGATCAGGCAGACATTGACCCCATCCAGAAAGAGGCATTCGCCATTGGGTTTGTCGATGATGGAGAGACCTGTTCGGTTGGCATTGAGTCGGGTCGAGTGCTCAACGAACTGAGTTTCTGACTGCCCCAAAAACCGTGCGATCCGTCCCACCTCCTCGTCCGTAATTCGGACATCGCCCGGCCACCGACAGCAGTTGCCGCAGCGCTGGCAAAGATAGCGCGGGGTAGTGCTGGATTTGTCAAGTTGGGAAGCGTCGCTCATGAAAACTTTACCGTTCGCCATTCGGCAGGAAACATGCTGATACTAGCACACGGCACGCCCCGCAAGTACACGACTTTCACTCCATGAGCGATCTCGCCTCCATCACCATTCTCGCCATCGATCGCGACGAAAACCAAGCGCTCTTCGATTGGTCGCGCGGGCTCGACTGGGTGCGCTGGTTACTGAGCGATATCCGCAGTCAGATCCCGCCACCGACTCAGGCTCAGAACCCGGGCGATTTGGAGGAGGAAGCCGCTCTGCGGCACCACTGGCAGGCTTTTGCTCGGGAGGTCTTCCTGCCGCTGATTGGCCCCGCCCTGAGTCGCGGCTGGTTGGCTGCACACCATGGCCGCACCCGCGAGCTTTCTGAGCTCGCCCACGAGCTTGAGCAGACACTGCCCCCCCACCTCAGCGAACGCAGCACACAGGCCGCAGAGCTTTTGCTGCGTGGCACCCGTCACGCTGCTTTTCAAGAGACGCTGGGCAAACACCGGGCCGCCATCCAGGAGGGCCGCTGCCCAGCCCATTTCGCCCCCGTCTGGGCCGCCACAGGAGTCCTGTTCCAATTAGGACTGGCCAACATCTGCGCCGAATACCTCCGGCTGGAGTGGTCCATCCTGACTCGCCACTGCTACGATCTGGCGGAGCCCAGTGGTGCAGATAGCATTGTCGAGCTGACCCGCCAGATCGTTCACGGCAGCGGGCATGCCTTGCGCCTGGTGGAGGAGCCCACCGACAATGACCTGCGCAAAGAAGGCTAGCGCATTTTAATTCAACTGCTCTAACTCTCCGCGCGATACGCCGCTGCCAGCAGCGTCACAGGTTGAGTGACCTGACAGCCGCCATTTTGAAGCTGCAAATGGCAACCTGGGTTCGACGTCGCTACCACGGGCGCGCCGGTGGCGGCAATGTTCTTCACCTTACGTGCCAGCAATTTTTGGCTCTGCTCCGGCTGCGTGATATTGTAAATGCCCGCGCTGCCACAGCACCAATTGGACTCCGGCAGTTCCTTCAAGATCACCCCCGGAATGGCCTGCAGCATTTGACGTGGTTGACTCACCACCTTTTGACCGTGGCACAGGTGGCAGCTCTCGTGATACGTCACCTCCGTCACGCCCTCCACCCCACACGCGGGTTTGCGGATGCCAATCTGCGCCAGCCACTCGTGAATGTCCTTCACCTTGCGGTCCCACAGCTTGGCCCGCTCCGCATAAAGGGGATCCTCATGCAGCAGATGGCCATACTGCTTCAAATGACTGCCACAACCACCGGCATTGGTGATGATGGCATCCAGGTTGTGGACATCAAAAGCATCCAGTTGCCGCCGCGCCAGCTCTCTCGCCAACTCCACCGCACCATTGTGCGCGTGAAGACTGCCGCAGCAGCTCTGCGCACGCGGTGTGAACACCTCACAGCCATTCGCCATGAGCACCTCCACCGTGTCCCGATTCACATCCGAAAACGCCAAGTCCTGCACACATCCCGTGAGCATGCCGACCCGATACTTCGCCTCGCCGATCGCCGACTCCTCTTGGGCAATCAGGTCGTCCGAAAACGCCGCGCACATCGTCGGCGTTTGCGGTTCGAGGTCGCGCATCGACTTGGGCAACAGCCCAAAAAATTTCACCCGCCGCAGCACCTTATCGAGACCCGTGGCCTGCCACAGGCGCAACCCGAACCCAACCAAGCGCAGCAATCGCGGCCGCATGAACAGCACCTCCAAAGTCAACCACCGCCAGAAGCCGCGCTGCATCCCATCCAGCACCCCACTGCGCTCGATTTCTGCGCGCGCTGTTTCAAACAGCTCCACATACTTCACGCCCGCCGGGCACGCCGTCTGACAGGCGAGACAGCCCAGGCAGTAATACATTTCATCGGCAAAGGCCGGCGTCAGCGGCAGCTCCCCATCCGCGATGCTGCGCATCAGTGCGATCCGACCGCGCGGGCTGTTGCGCTCTCGCTTGGTCTCCACATACGTCGGACAGGTGGGCAGGCACATGCCGCAGTGCATGCATTGCTGCACCACAGAGTAATCCATGGCCTTGAGCAGGTTCGTCGTGCTTTGACTCACGGGGCCAAGCCCTCCATCGCGCTTACATTGGTCTCCATGACAGAAAAGAAATCCCCTGCCTCCGGCCGATTGCCGCAGGGATCAAATACCACGCTCTCGATGCCCAGTGTCTTCAAGAGCGCCACGCTTTCCGCAGCCGGCGCGCCCTCCCAGAGCATCACTTTTGCCGGATGGGTCTGCAGGATGCCCTTCAACTCTTCCAGCGCCTTTGCGTCAGGGACGATCTCCGGCTCCCAGTGCACCTCCCGCAGATTCAAGTGATACCGCCGAGCAAAGTATTGATACACCGGATGGGAACCCAGCAGCGCCCTGCCCTTGAGTTTCTCTCCCACCGTCTTCAATCGCGCATCCCAGGCCAGCAGCTTGGCCCGCAGCGACTGCGCCCGCTCCTCCACACGCGCCCGCTCAGCCTTAGGCACCACCGGCAGCACCGCCCCCTTCACCGCGTCCAACTGCTGAGCCGCCTGATCCAGGTCAATCCAGGTCGTGAAGGCAACCCCCGTGTGCGCATGCTCGCCCTCCGGTCCGTGACTGTGCGTCACCGCCTCCGTCACCTCGATGAAAGCTTTTTCAAAAGCCGCCGAGGTCTCCACCACCCGCGCCTTTGACAGACTGACCTGGTCCACCCACTTCGAGTAGCCAGCCCCATTCAAGAGAATGACCTGTGCTGACTGAAACCGGATCAAGGCCTCATCATTGGGCTGCCAAAAAGCCGGATCCTCATCCGCTGGCGCATCGAAGTAAACCGGCAGCGCCCCTGCTAAAAGGCTCTCAGCAAAAAAGCTCAGCGGATAATTCGCCACACACACTCCCGCCGTTTGGGCCTGCGCCTGCCCCCCCGCCTTCGGGGTAGCCTCATGGCATCCCGCCACCAAGGCGCTCACGGCCAGGGCTAGGAGAGGATTGATAAGGGTTCTTTTCATCTCTCGCTCAGGTGGGTTAACGGATCTTCGCATCTGGCAGCTCGGCTTTGATCCCTTGATCAAGCGGCATCTTATCGGTCGCCTCGCTCAGCCCAGCACCAGCCATCACCTTGACCAACTCTTGTTTCATCTCCGCCACCACGTCGGCATACCGCGGATCGTTGATCAAGTTGTAGCGCTCTTCGCGATCGAACTCGATGTTGTAAAGCTCCGCCATGTGTTTGTCCGGACTGCCGTCCCCATGCGGATAGTGCATGTACTTCCAGCTCTCCGTGCGCACGGATCGCACATTGGGGGTGTAGGGGAACTGCTTCTCGTAGTTGTAATGATAGAGCCAGGACTTGCGCCAGTCGGCGTCCCCTTCCCTAACCAGTTTGACCCAGGACTTGCCACTGATTTTTTCCAGTGCCGGTGCCCCGCAGAGTTCCAGCAGACTCGGAGCCACGTCCAGCGTCAGCACCTGCTCACGCACCACCTTGGCAGCCTCTGGCTTGATCAATCCGGGATACCGCACCAGCAGCGGTATGCGAATGCTCGGCTCATGCGCGGTGCGTTTGTCCACCATGCCGTTTTCTCCGTTGAGGATGCCGTTGTCGCCCATGAAGACGATGATGGTGTTGTCGAGTTCCCCCCGCTTTTTGAGCAATTCATAGAGCCGCCCCACGCTGTCATCCACGGACAGCAGCGTGCCCCAATAGGCTCGGGTCATCGCCTGGAAATCCACCACCGCCTCGGGTCGATCATCGGGGAACTTTTTCCGCCATTCAAACAGTGGCCCGTAGATGCCGTGCCAGGTGTAAAGGCGATCCTTCATCCACGTTGGCTTGTCCTCCAGCATGAAAGCCGTCTCAGGATAAGACACCCGCACGTCATCAAAGGCCTTCTCGTACTTGGGCTCGGGAAAATAAAAGCTGTGCGGAGCTTTGTGACCAATCATCAGACACCAGGGTTTGGCTCCCGGCTCGCTTTTTTGAAGCCACTCCTCAGCCATCTCGGTGACCACATGGGTGTAATAGCCAGGAACCACCTTGGCGCCCTGACCGTTGATGTTGAACTCAGTATCAAAGTATTTGCCCTGGCCCTTGTGCGTCACAAACCAGTCGAACCCCGGCC